>NZ_KV801073.1:264485-264991 GCF_001810365.1 Corynebacterium sp. HMSC055D05 | reverse complement strand
CGACCTCAACCTCGTCGCCGACTTCCTTCAGCCAGGTGGTGATGGTGCCTTCGGTGACGGACTCGCCGAGCTCCGGCATCTCAACCTTGGTGCCCTCACCAGAGGACTTCTTCGGAGCAGCCTTCTTCTCTTCCTTCGGCTCCTCAGCCGGCTCTTCGTCCTTCGCCTCTTCCTTGGCGTCGGCGGAGTCGTCGGACTTGTCGTCGCCGGCCGGGGTTTCGCCCTCGTCGCCAATAATCGCGATGACGTCGCCGATCTCGACGGTGTCGTCCTCCTCAGCCTTGATCTCCAGGATCACACCAGCGACAGGGGAGGGGATCTCGGTGTCGACCTTGTCAGTGGAGACCTCGAGCAGCGGCTCGTCGACCTCAACCTCGTCGCCGACTTCCTTCAGCCACGTAGTGATGGTGCCCTCAGTGACGGACTCACCGAGCTCCGGCATCTCAACATCGGTAGCGGAACCGGAAGCCTGCTTCGGAGCAGCCTTCTTCTCTTCCTTCGGCTCC
>NZ_KV801073.1:0-264385 GCF_001810365.1 Corynebacterium sp. HMSC055D05 | reverse complement strand
GGAGACCTCGAGCAGCGGCTCGTCGACCTCAACCGTGTCGCCGACTTCCTTCAGCCACGTCGTGATCGTGCCTTCGGTGACTGACTCGCCCAGCTCGGGCATCTCAACAGAGTGCGCCATGTTTAAAGTCTCCTCATTGAAACGTTGGAAGCTATACGGCACAAAGCGTACCTGCATCCACACACGTTCGTTGCCCAAGGGGTGACCTAATTGCTTAGACAGGCCCGTATGATGTGGGGCGTGTTCAACCTGTTCGGCAAAGGCAAGAAGTCCACGACGTTCAAACCGCCACGGGCACCGGGCGAGACAATCCGCCCCGACGACGCACAATACTTGCGCGATTGGGTCGCCGGCCGCACGTTCGTGGAAGGCTTTGTCGAGCCAGAAACCATGGTCAACGAGATGTCCGTCGTTCTTGTCGACGAGCACGGCAACTACACCCGACGTCGCATCGGCGGGCCCAAAGGCATCGACGCCGTCTCCAAAATGCTGGGCATCTTGCTTTACGACGTCGAAGAGACCGGTTATCCCGACCGCATGCGCAAGAAAATGGAGCAAGAACGCATTCTGCGCAAGCGCGAGGAACAAAAAGAGCGCCGCGCCCGGTTCGAGCGCGGCGAAAACCCGTACAGCTAGACGGCTTCTGTGCCGGACGCTGCCCCTTATGCTGCCCCCGCCCGGCCCATTCTTCACCGAGGATGGTAACCGGAGGGTGGTAATCAGCCGAGTACGAACGAGCACCGCGGTCCAGGTACTCGGCTGATTACCATCTGGTGGTTACCGCCTAGGGCGGGAAAGTGAGGCCACAAACGGTAAAAACAGCGAAATGTGCCGTGTACCGTGTGCCGTTTAGGAGGGGAGGCCTAGCAGGACTATGCAGCGGCATAGTCCTGTCGGCTCGAGAGCGGGGGACTATGCAGCGGCATAGTGGCCGTATTGCCTCAAACGCCTACTTCGCAGCCAGGCGGTTGAGCGCCTCGAGGATCGTGCGAACCGGAGCGCCGGTTGCGCGCTTCGGGGTGTAGCCCCAGGCGCCGCCGCCGTTCCAGGCCGGACCGGCGATGTCGATGTGAGCCCACTCGACGTTCTCCGGCACGAAGCGGGAGAGGTAGAGGCCAGCGAAGAGCATGCCGCCGGTGCGGGCGTTGTGGGTGTTGCGGATGTCGGCGATAGGGGACTTCAGCTCGTCCTCCTGCTCCTCGAGCAGCGGCATAGCCCAAGCCTGCTCGCCGACGGCACGGCCTGTCTCGGCGATGAGGTCGCGCAGGTCGTCGGACCCCATCACGCCGGAGGTGCGGTTGCCCAGGGCGACCAGCTGTGCGCCGGTGAGGGTTGCGGTTTCGATGAGGTAATCGGGGTTGTCCTCGCAGGCGCGGGCGATGGCGTCGGCAAGGACGAGGCGGCCTTCGGCGTCGGTGTTGATGACCTCGCTGGTGATGCCGCCGTAGTGGGTGATCACGTCGCCCGGGCGGGTGGCGGTGCCGGATGGCATGTTCTCGGCCAGGGGCAGCCAGGCGTCGATACGCACTGGCAGCTCAAGGCGGGCGGCAGCGGCGATGACGCCGAGCTGTGCTGCGGAGCCACCCATGTCGGAGATCATGTCCTCCATGCCGGAGCCCGGCTTCAGCGAGATGCCACCAGTGTCGAAGGTGATGCCCTTGCCCACAAGCGCGACCTTCTTCGTCGCCCCGGACGGCGCCCACGTCAGGTGGACCAGGCGCGGGGTACGTGCGGAGCCGCGACCGACGGAGAGGATGCCGCCGAAGCCTTGATCTTCAAGCGCCTTGTCGTCGAGCACCTCGATGTCCAGGCCGGCCGCCGAAGCAACCTCGCCCATGACAGCGGCGTAGGACTCGGGGTAGAGGAAGTTTGACGGGGTGTTGACCAGGTCGCGGGCCAGGTTGACCGACTCGGCGACGATGACGGCCTGCTCGAACGCCTTCTCGTCTGCGCCGACCACGGTGACTTCGGTGGTCTGGGGGAGTTCGGCGTCGGTGTTGTCGTCGTCAAGCGTGTTGGCGGTGGACTTCAGACCGTTGTAAACGTAGCCGCCGAGCAGGAGGCCCTCGACGACCGGCTGGACGCCGAACTCGGCGGAGATAGCTGCCTTTTCCACCCCATTGAGGGTGCGGGTGGCGGCGCCGACGGCGCGGCGCACGGCTTCGTCGTCAATGTCGTTCGCGTCGCCGAGGCCGTACGCGATGACCAGCGTGCCGTCGACGACAACGCGGGTGACCTCGTTAGCCGTGCCCTTCGCGCCGACCGCAACGAGGGCTTCAAGCAGGCCCTTCGGGGCAAGTTGGGTGACAGGAAGTTCGACTCCGTCTTCGCCCTGTGCGACCGGAACCAGCAGCACAGCGCCCTCAGGGGCGGCAGAACCGGCAACCGCGCGCACCGTCGTACCGCGGGCAGGAAGTGTGACATCGAACGACATAAACAACACCTTTCTGACAATTGAACAGGATTGCCTCCCGAGGGTACATAGCCACGGAGTAACGTGGGCCACATGTCTAACCTCGAATTCGCAGTTACCCCGTCAGACCACCCCGCAACTGATGCTGAGCGTGAAAAGATCCTCGCTAACCCGGCGTTCGGCCAGGAGTTCACCGACCACATGGTTTCCATCGACTGGACCGAAGACAAAGGCTGGCACAACGCCCAGGTGCGCGCGTACGAACCGATCGCGCTCGACCCGGCCGCCAACGTCTTCCACTACGGCCAGGCGATCTTCGAGGGCCTGAAGGCGTACCGCCACACCGATGGGCGCATCACCGCGTTCCGTCCGGAGCAAAACGCTGAGCGTATGCGCAGCTCCGCGCGTCGTATGGCAATGCCGGAACTGCCGGATGAGGACTTCTTGGAGGCCGTGCGCCAGTTGGTCACCATCGACCAGAAGTGGGTACCTGAAGCTGGCGGCGAGGCGTCGCTGTACCTGCGTCCATTCATGATCGGCACGGAGAAGACCCTGGGTGTGAAGCCGTCCTCGTCGTACTCCTTCTACATCATCGCCTCCCCGGCAGGCGCCTACTTCAAGGGTGGCGTCAAGCCGGTCAGCGTGTGGATCTCCGAAGACTACGTCCGTGCAGCACCGGGTGGCACCGGCGATGCGAAGTTCGCCGGCAACTACGCGGCGTCCCTGCTTGCGCAGCAGCAGGCTGCGGACAAGGGCTGCGACCAGGTTGTGTGGCTCGACGCGATCGAGCGCAAGTACATCGAGGAAATGGGCGGCATGAACCTCATGTTCGTCGAAGGCTCCGGCAAGGACGCGAAGATCATCACCCCGTCCCTGTCCGGTTCGCTCCTGCCGGGCATTACGCGTAAGTCGCTGCTGCAGGTCGCAGAAGACTTGGGTTACACCAGCGAGGAGCGCAAGATCACCGTCGAGCAGTGGCGTGCTGGTGCCGAGGACGGCACCATCTCCGAGACCATGGCGTGCGGCACCGCAGCTGTGATCACCCCGGTTGGCCGCGTGCTCAGCAACGAGGGCGAGTTCACGGTGAATAACAACGAGGCCGGCGAGATCACCCTGGCAATGCGCGAGCGTCTGCGCGGCATCCAGACCGGCGAGGTCGAGGACACGCACGGCTGGAACCTCACCCTCGTCGAGGGCTAGTCGCTTATCGACGATCCCCCGGCGAGCACCTCGCCAACCATCTCCGCCGCCAGATTTAATTGCGGCAACGCGGCCAGGGCCCCAGCGCCCTGGCCCGTTTTCATATCCAGGTGTTGCAGCGGTCGAAGCCCGAGCGCTTCGAAACAGCCAGCCTGCGCCGGCTCGTTCGCCTCCTGCGCTGCCATGAGCCAGTCTTTGGTGTCGGGTGCGAGGCGTTCGGCGACGTATGCGGCGACGGCGGGGTAGACGCCGTCGATAAGCAACGGCGTGCGGCGCGCGGCGGCCTGGGCGATGAAGCCGACCAGGCAGGCGAAATCCGGTCCGGTGAGTTCCGCGCAGACACGTTCGGTGTCGTCGCGGAACCCGCGCACGCGGAACATCGCGTCGCGAATAGCGGCGACCTTGATCTTCCAGACCTCATCGTTGATGCCGGAGCCACGCCCGATCGCCTTTGCGGGCTCAGTGCGCGTAAACGTGCCGTACACCGCCGCGGCGACGGTGGTGTTGCCAACGCCGATGTCTCCGGGGATCAGCAGGTCAGCACCGCCGTCGATTTCACTATCGGCGATCTCTGCACCCGCAGCCAACGCCGCATCCCACACGTCTTGCGACACGGCGGGTTCCACGTCGATGGCGCCGGTGGGGGTGTCCAGGTAGTCGTCGATAAGCCTGATGCTCGCTCCCGCAACCCGCGCCGTCGTGGAGGCAGGGCCGACACCGGCGCGCAGCTGCTCAACCTGAGCGGCGCCGGCATCCGATGTCCACGCCGACAAACCTCGCGTAGCAATGCCGTGATTGCCAGCGACGATCACGGCACGCGGGCGCAGAAACGGCGTGGGCACGTCACGGCCTTGTACGGAGGCAACCCACGCACCGATCGCCCCCAGCCTTCCAAGGGCAACGCCACTCGTGCCACCTGCCAACGCATCCGCCACCGCACGGGCATGCGCGCGTTTCGGCGGCTCAACCGGGGGAAACTGCATGGGCTATACCTTCGCGCCCAACGCCACCCGCGGCTTGGGGGAGCGCCAGTTACGCGGCTGAGTAGCGCGGGAGAACGCGTACATACCCAGGCTGAAACCAGTGTTCGCCTCCGGGAACTTTGCACGGACCGCACGGTTGGCGCGGATGCCGATGATGATGCCCTCGATGAAGATGGTGACGATAAACAGCAGGCTCACCAAAGACAATGCCGCCGCGACGCGAGGCAGCCACGTGCCGATCAACATCACGATTAGCAGCACCAGCGCCATCGGCATGACGTAGTTGTTGAAGAAGCGCTGCGAGTCCACCCAGTCACGGATGAAGCGACGCTCCTCGCCCTTGTCGCGCTCCATGAGGTAGCGCTCGTCGCCCGAGTCGATCTTGGCCTGCATCTCGCGGTTGCGGGCCCGATTCTCCTCGCGCACCTGCTTCTTGTGCGCCTTCCACTCCTCTTTGGTCATAGACTTCTTCAGCTCTTTTTCACGCTGACGAATCTGCGCCGGGGTGGCCGCATTCGGGTCGCGCACAACACCGCGCTTGATCTCCTGATCAAGTCGCTTCGGCGTCGGCTTGCCCTTCGGCGGGGTGTAGCCCTTCGGAAGCTTCTGCTCTGCGGCCTCTGGGGTGTCTGCCGCGGGCGCGTTGTCGGTCTGGGGCAGTTCGGCCTTGGTCGAACCAGCCTCAGCGGTCTGCTCGGATTTTTGCCAGGGTAGTTTCACGCCACCTAGGCTACAAGGCCACCGCGACATTCCTGTAACCAGTGGGAATAGATTGCGGGGGAGAACCGTTACACCGGCTATGAAGGGGCGCGCGTAGCATGGGCGCCACTCGAACGCGTAGCACGAAGGAGTACCCAATGACTGCACCTACTTCCGCAACTGGCGTGAACCTCACCGAGGCAGCGGCGGCGAAGGCGAAGGCCCTGCTTGATCAGGAGGGCCGCAACGACCTGTCCCTGCGCATCGCTGTTCAGCCTGGTGGCTGCGCTGGTCTGCGCTACCAGCTCTACTTCGACGACCGCGACCTGGACGGCGACAAGGCCGATGAGGTTGGTGGCGTGCGTCTTGTCGTGGACAAGATGAGCGTGCCGTACCTCACGGGTGCGACGATCGATTTCGCGGACACCATCGAGCAGCAGGGCTTCACCATCGATAACCCGAACGCAGGTTCCGCTTGCGCTTGTGGCGATAGCTTCAACTAAGCCGCTGCTTATCGACGCCAACACCCCGCGCCCACCTCATTATTGAGGGGAGCGCGGGGTGTTTCGTCTGTGTGGACTATTTGCAGCCGTGCTCGGTGGCAAGCCACTGCTTCGCTTGCTCTAACGGCGTATCGGTTTCGACGTCCGGCTGCACCGGATCTTCGGCGAACTCCTCGCCAGTGCGTGCCTTGTCCTTCGCGATGGTGAGCATCAGCAGGCTGCCATCCGGGAAGTCGTACACCATATTAGCCGAGGCGTAGCCCGCGGTAGGGGACCCGAAGCTTTGGGAGTGCTCAAGCCCCCGGAACGACAGCATCGTGGCCTCGCCCGACGAAGCAGTGTCGCCATCGACTAAGACCGCCACCGGCGCCTCCCACTTCCCTCCAGATGTAGTCACCGGGGTGCCCCCGCCGCTCACCGAGTTTCCCTCAACCGTGACCTGGCTGGTGTTCGTCCGCGATACGAATTCGAGCACCGTGCCATCCGGCAACAGCGAGGAGAGACCGGCGATCATAGGACCCATGTCGCCCCCGTCGTTGCCACGCAGATCAACGACCGCCCCGCATGCCCCGGCATCACGCGCGGAAGCAAGACCCGTTGCGAGCGTGTCTGCGTACCCCTGCACATCCGAGTGACGGTCGACGCCAGGCACCGTTGCCACCGCAACGCGGTCCTCGACGCTGACTGTGGCTTCCGACTTCTCTTCCATAGTCCAGCCGAGGTTAGGGTTATCAGGTTCAATCAGCCGGGAGTGCTTCCCGCCAGCAGCTTTGACGGCGTCCTCCAGGGCGGGGTAGACGTCGAAAAGCGTATCTGCTTGCTTGGCGGCCTCCTTTGCGCGGGCCTTCGCGTCCTCGAACTCCTTCGAGTCGGAGTAAATGCCCTGCTCTGCCAGGTTAAGCACCGTTGAAGCGTAACGCTTCGGGGTATCAGTGCCCATGAACTTGGCGGTGCCGGTGAACATCGCCGTCACAGTCGGCCCGTACACATAAGCGACGGCGCCGGCGGCGATCAACAGGACGCCGAACACCGCGGCGATGGTGGTGAGTACTTTCTTTGCAGTTGACATACACCACATTCAACCGGCGAACGGGCAGCCCGACAATACAGACGGCTGCCCAACTGGGGTAGTGCTGGCACTACCTACAGCTCGACCGGGTAATCCTTGTGCTCGATCTGGGGGTCGATGCGGTTTTCCACGAAAATGCCGTGCCAAACCATGAACGCCAGCACCGTCCAGAGACGACGCGAGTGGTCGGACACACCATCGTGGTGCTCCTTGAGCATCTCCAGGACTTGGTCCTTGGCGAAAATGTCGTCGGTCTGCGACTCGCGGATCGTGTCTTGCGCCCAGCCGAAGAGTTCGTCGCCCGCCAGCCAGTGGCGCATCGGCACCGGGAAGCCCAACTTCTTGCGGTGCAGCACGTGCGGCGGGACGATCTGCTCCATCGCCTTGCGCAGCGCGTACTTCGTGGTGCCGTTGGCAATCTTCTGGTCGTACGGGATCGTCTGCGCGACCTCGAAGACTTCCTTGTCCAGGAATGGAACGCGCAGCTCCAGCGAGTTCGCCATGTTCATCTTGTCTGCCTTGACCAGAATGTCACCACGCATCCAGGTGAACAGGTCAAGGTTCTGCATACGTGCCACCGGATCCATCTCGGTCGACGTTGCATAAATCGGTGCGGTGACCTCGCGGTGGTCCCACTCGCGCTTCGCCCACGGTAGGACGCGCTGGAGCTGCTCAAAGTTAAACGAGCGCGCATTGCCGTAGTAACGGTCTTCCATCGGGGTAGTGCCGCGCTCAAGCAGGCTCTTGCCCTTCATGCCCTCAGGCAACACGCGGCTGAGGCGGTTGAGGCCCTTGTTCAGTGCGCTCGGCAGTTTCTCAAACGGTGCCAGCGACAGCGGTTCCTTATAGATGGTGTACCCACCGAACAGCTCATCCGCGCCCTCACCGGACAGCACAACCTTGACGTGCTTTCGGGCTTCCTGTGCCACGAAGAACAGTGGCACCAGGGAAGGGTCAGCCACCGGATCGTCGAGGTACCACATGATCTTCGGAATCGCGTCGGCGTACTCCTCCGGGGAGACAATCTTCACGATGTGCTCCACACCAATCGCCGCAGCAGACTCTGCAGCGACGTCCACCTCGGAATAGCCCTCCCGCTCAAAACCAGTGGTGAAGGTCAACAGGTTCGGATTGTGACGCTTCGCCAGCGCCGCGATCGCCGTGGAGTCGATTCCGCCAGACAAGAAGGAACCAACCGTCACGTCAGCGCGCATATGCTTTTCGACGGAATCCTCCAACGCCCGGGCAATCCTGTCGTACAGGTCCTGCTCCTTGCCCTTTGGCACAGGCTGGGAATTGAAGTGTGGCTTGAAGTAGCGGTCCGAGTGGACCTCGCCACCAGGCTTGATAGTCACGGTGCAGCCCGACTCCACGCGACGGATCTCGCGGTGCAGGCTCTCCGGCTCCGGGACGTATTGCAGATCCACGTAGTGCTCGATTGCACGGCGATCAAGGTCGAGGCCTAGACCCATCTCGTCTGCCATCTCCAGGATGGACTTCTTTTCGGAGGCGAAAACGGTGCCCTTGTCGGTCGTCGCATAGAACAGTGGCTTGATGCCAAACTGGTCGCGCGCTGCAAACATCGTCTTGGTCTCGGTGTCCCAGATGACAAAGGCGAACATGCCGCGCAGATGCTCAACGACGTTGGCGCCCCAGTGGTGGTAGCCCACCACGATCGGCTCACCGTCACCTGCGGTGTTGAAGGTGTATCCGGCCTTGGTGAGTTCCTCGCGCAGCTCCACATAGTTGTAGATCTCGCCGTTAAACGTCAGGGCGTAACGTTCGGGGTTTTCTGCCGGCCCCCAGCGCAGTGGCTGGTGGGAGTGCTCGATGTCGATGATCGCCAGGCGGTTAAAGCCGAAAACAGCGTCATCGTCGTTCCATGTTCCCGCAGCGTCAGGGCCGCGGTGATACATGCAGGAAAGCGAGCGACCGACCGCGTCGGTAAACACTGGGGCATCGCCGCGGGCAGTCAACAGTGCAACAAGACCGCACATCGTTGTGAAACCTCTCCTATATATAAGGTGCGCCGCCTCGAACCGTGCGGCACCGTCATGACGCATTCCACAATAGGGTTTTCAACGGCGAACTCGTGAACCGAACGCGTCGCGGAGTGTCCACCTTTTGCGGTGCCCCATAAGGGGGCCAACTAATGGTTGAGGGGTCAAAGCGAAGATTTCGACTGATCTTCGCAACGCCTTGCTTATGAACTTAATGCCCAGCACTGCGGGTTAATTTGCGGGGGAGAGGTGGTTTTGTTCGGAGGGGCGATCGTCGAAAAGCGTGAGGCTCGACAAGATTCCGTAGCGACGATCTGTTTGAACTATTCTGGCTCCGTAGGAATGTTCTGCCATCGGCATGTGCATTCGATGGTTCTAGTGTGGACAGGAAGGCAAACACACGTGGAAAAGGAAGTTAAGCGCGGATTCGCCAAGAAGGCTGCCGTCGCCGGTTCGCTGCTCCTCGGAAGCTTTGCGCTGACGGGCTGTGATGTAGCTCCGCCGGAGTCAGTCGCGCGCATCCTCGACATGGGCTGGCCGGACCCGGTCACCCCTGAAGGTACCCAGATGTACAACTTCTGGGTTTGGGTCTGGGTAGCAGCCTGGACAATCGGCATCATTATGTGGGGTCTGTTCCTCTGGTCCATCGTTCGGTGGAACCACAAGGCCCGCGAAAAGCAGGGTGCCGGCGAGTTCCCGAAGCAGCTGCAGTACAACGTGCCGCTCGAGCTCGGTCTGACGATCCTCCCGATCGTCATCGTTATGGTCCTGTTCTTCTTCACGGTTCAGGCACAGACCCGCACGACCGCCCTGGATAAGGATCCGAAGGTTACCGTTGACGTCACCGGCTACCAGTGGAACTGGAAGTTCGGCTACGCAGAGGTCGCAGGCGATCTGACTGCAGACGGTCGCGACTACGACGGTCTTGACGCTGAGCGCCAGGCTCTGGCAGAGGCAACGAAGTACGACGACGAGGACATGCACAACGCGAACCCGATCCACGGCACCTCGATGGGCGACCTGTCCTACCTCAACTTCAACGAGATCGAGACCGTTGGCTCCACCGAGGAAGTTCCGGTCCTGGTTCTGCCGACCGACACCCCGATCGCGTTCCGTCTCGCATCTGGCGACGTGAACCACGCATTCTGGGTTCCAGAGTTCCTCTTCAAGCGCGACGTCTACGCGCACCCGGAGTCGAACCAGCAGCAGCGTGAGTTCCAGATTGAGCGCATCGACAAGGAAGGTGCATTCGTCGGCCGCTGTGCTGAGATGTGCGGTACCTACCACGCAATGATGAACTTCGAGATCCGTGCAGTCACGCCCGAGAAGTTCCAGCAGTACATCGAATTCCGTCGCCAGAACCCGGAGGCACCGAACTCCGAGGCACTGCGCTCCATCGGTGAAGCACCGTACGCAACCAGCACCCGTCCGTTTGTGTCCGAGCGCGAGGGTTCTCGTGACGGCGTCAACACTGTCGATCCGAACGCGACCGTTTAAGAAAGAGAGAACGTAGCCATGGGAACCGGTTCAAAAGTTTTCTACGCCATTGGCACATTTCTTGCCCTGATGGCAGTGTTCTACATCCTCGCAACGGCGTGGATCGGCGAAGATGCATACCTCTTCGGTGTTGAGTGGATCGGCGCAGTGGGCCTCGTGCTTGCTACCGCACTCTGCTTCATGCTCGGCGGTTACCTCCACATTGCGGAGTCCCGCTCTGACGTCCTCCCGGAAGACTGGGAAGAGGCAGAGATTGAAGACGGCGCTGGCGTGCTGGGCTTCTTCTCGCCGGGCTCGATCTGGCCGTTTACGATGTCTGCATCGATTCTGTTCCTCGGCCTCGGCATTGCCTTCTGGCAGTTCTGGCTGATCGCCTTTGGTGCGGTCATGCTGATCTGGGCTACCGCCCAGCTGAACCTGCAGTACGGCATTCCGCGCGAGAAGCACTAACGCAGAAAGAGTGGGTCGCGGCCTTCCCGGCCCACGACAATGCCCCTTCCGGGTTATCGGAAGGGGCATTTTTGTTGTTAAAGAGATTTCAATCAATCGAAAGTTTAGGCACGAAGCGGGGGTGTGCCACAATGTGATGTCGGGCACACTTGGGAACTATCTGGAACTCCAGTCCGACTCCTATTTGCTCGAGTAATTGGGGGAACTATCCTGCGGGGAAGCCGGCGACTTTGGGTGGCGGCGCAATGACCTGCGTTGATGTGCGTCGGATAGACGCTATAAAAAGTTCCCGATCTTCTAAAAATTATTTTTGCAACCAAAATGTTTTTAAATGCTGCTGGTTGGCCCCTGTCTCACAGGGAAATCGTGGGGGTGAATGAGATGAATATCAGGAAGAAATAGGGGATAATCGCATGCGTGACGACCGCAACTACTAACCCAAATATGGCGACTCCGCAGAATCGTCTTCCGGCGCTGAACCGGCCGAACATGGTCAGCGTTGGCACGATCGCGTTCCTCGCCCAAGAGCTCATGTTCTTTGCCGGCTTGTTCGCGATGTACTTCACATCGCGTGCAAACGGCCTCGCCGCAGGTGACTGGAGCAACCAGACGGATCACCTCAACGTCCTTTTCGGCGGAATCATTACCGTCGTGCTGATTGGTTCCTCTTTCACCTCTCAGTTCGGCGTGTTCGCTGCAGAACGAGGTGACGTATACGGCTTGCGCAAGTGGTTCACCGTAACCGTTGTGCTTGGCGTCATCTTCCTCGGTCTGGTGGCATTCGAATGGACCGAGATGGTCATGCACGGCGTGACCCCGCAGTCCAGCGTTTATGGATCGGTGTTCTACATCATCACCGGTTTCCACATGGCGCACGTGACTGCAGGCATCATCGCGTTCATCGTTGTGCTGATGCGAGTAGCCAAGTCGAAGTTCACCCCGGCACAGGCAACTGCTGCCATGGTGGTTTCGTACTACTGGCACTTCGTCGACGCCATTTGGATCGGCGTGTTCATCACCCTGTACCTCGTCCAGTAGCCGTGCCCTGGGTATAACCCGGGCTGCAGACGTGTTCTGAAAACTCGTTAATAAGGAACAAAATGGAAAACTCACCCAACAAGAAGCGTCGCGCACGCAAGGCGCAGCGCACCTTCGCAGGTGCTGCTGCGTTGACGCTGGGCTTGTCCGGCGCGGGTCTTCTCGCATCGGCGTTGGCCCCTAATGCACAGGTGGCCACCGCCCAGCGTGACGACCAGGCCCTTATCCAGGAGGGTAAGGAAATCTACGACGTCGCTTGCATCACCTGCCACGGTGCGAACCTGCAGGGCGTTGCCGACCGTGGTCCGTCTCTGATCGGTACCGGCGAAGGCGCCGTGTACTTCCAGGTCAACTCTGGCCGTATGCCGATGATGTCGAACGACGCGCAGGCTGAGCGTAAGAAGCCGCGCTACACGGAGAACCAGGCTCTCGCCTTGGCTGCATATGTCGCAGCCAACGGTGGTGGCCCGGAGCTCGTGTACAACCCGGACGGCACCCTGGCTAAGGAAGAGCTGCGCGGCAAGAACTACGACGGCAAGGTTCAGGAAGCAGACGTCGCACGTGGCGGCGAACTCTTCCGTTTGAACTGCGCCTCCTGCCACAACTTCACCGGTCGTGGTGGCGCATTGTCTTCTGGTAAGTACGCCCCGGTGCTCGACCCTGCGAACGAGCAGGAGATCTACCAGGCGATGCTCACTGGTCCGCAGAACATGCCGAAGTTCTCTGACCGTCAGCTCAGCGCTGATGAGAAGAAGGACATCATTGCCTTCATTAAGTCGACCAAGGAGACCCCGTCCCCGGGTGGCTGGTCCCTCGGTGGCCTCGGCCCGGTTTCTGAAGGTATTGCGATGTGGATGATCGGCATCTCGCTGGTCGCCGCTGGTGCTATGTGGATTGGATCCCGCTCATGAGTGATGTGAAGAAGAATTACACGAAGGAAGAGCTTGACCGCATGAGCAATGCGGAGCTCGCTGCTCTCGGCACGGAGCTTGACGACGTAACGGTTGCTTACCGTAAGGAGCGCTTCCCGGTCGAGGGTGACCCTCGCGAGAAGTCCTCTGAGCGTGGCATCAAGATTTGGTTGGCCATCTCGGTTCTCGCCGCGATTGCTTTCCTCGGTGTTTACCTGTTCTGGCCGTGGGAGCCGAAGTTCCACGGCGACGAAGGACTCTGGATCTACACCTTCTACACGCCACTGCTTGGCCTGACCGCAGGTCTGGCCTTCCTCGGCCTGGGTGTTGCAATCATCCAGTACGTGAAGAAGTTTGTCCCTGAAGAGATCGCTGTACAGCGTCGCCATGACGGCCCGTCCAGCGAACTGGATCGTCGCACTACGACCGCACTGCTGAACGATGCTTGGGAGACCTCGACGCTTGGTCGTCGCAAGGCGCTCAAGGGTCTGCTCGGCACCGCTGGTGTCCTCGCCGGTCTGATGGTCATCGCTCCGCTTGGCGGCATGATCAAGAACCCGTGGAAGGTCCGCCACGAGCTGAACTACTTCGGCGACGGCACCCTGTGGACCCACGGCTGGACCGTCCAGGATCAAGGCGTGAAGGTTTACCTCGGCCGCGACACCGGTGCGATTGCAGAACTTCACAAGGGTGAGGTCGGCTCGCACTACACCACCGCCGGCGTGTCTCGCCTGGTGCGTATGCGTCCGGAGGACCTTGCCGCCGCTGCGATGGAGACCGTGTTCCCGCTCTACCCAGAGGACGTCAATGACGGCAAGGAATACGACCCGAAGCGCGATGTGTATGAGAACCACATGCACTCCATCCACGGTCCGCGCAACGCTGTCATGCTGATCCGTCTGCGTTCTGAGGACGCGAAGCGCGTCATCGAACGTGAGGGTCAGGAAGACTTCCACTACGGCGATTACTACGCCTACTCCAAGATTTGCACGCACATTGGTTGCCCGACCTCGCTGTACGAGGCTCAGACCAACCGCATCCTGTGCCCGTGCCACCAGTCGCAGTTCGATGCGTTGCAGCACGGTAAGCCGATCTTCGGTCCCGCCGCTCGTGCACTGCCGCAGCTTCCTGTGACGGTTGACGAAGACGGTTACCTCATCGCCAACGGGAACTTCATTGAGCCCGTCGGCCCGGCATTCTGGGAGCGTCAGTCCTAATGAGTACGAAACTTCAGCAAGCCGCAAACAATGCGGATTCCCGCTTTACCGTTGCGGGCGTCCTGCGCCCGCAGCTCAACAAGGTCTTCCCGACGCACTGGTCCTTCATGCTCGGCGAGATGGCGCTCTACAGCTTCATCATCCTGCTGCTGACCGGTATCTACCTGGCCTTGTTCTTCGACCCGTCGATCACCAAGGTGATCTACGACGGTGCATACCTGCCGCTCAACGGCGTCGAAATGTCCCGTGCATACGCAACCGCGCTTGACATTTCCTTTGACGTCCGCGGTGGCCTGTTTGTTCGTCAGATGCACCACTGGGCTGCACTGATGTTCATGATGGCCATGTTCGCCCACATGATGCGTGTCTTCTTCACCGGTGCGTTCCGTCGCCCGCGTGAGGCAAACTGGCTCATCGGTGTAACCCTTGTCCTCCTCGGCATGATTGAGGGCTTCATGGGCTACTCCCTGCCGGACGATCTGCTCTCCGGTGTTGGTCTGCGCATTATGTCCGCGATCATCCTGGGCCTGCCGATCATCGGCACCTGGATGCACTGGGCTATCTTCGGCGGCGACTTCCCGTCCGATCTGATGCTGGACCGCTTCTACATCCTGCACGTGCTGATCCTGCCGGGCATCATCCTGGCGCTGATCGCAGCTCACCTGCTGCTCGTGTGGTTCCAGAAGCACACCCAGTTCCCGGGACCGGGTCGCACCGAGAACAACGTTGTTGGTGTCCGCATCATGCCGGTGTTTGCAACGCACGCAATCGGCTACATGATGATCGTGTTCGCAGTGCTGGCTGCAATGGCTGGTCTGACCACCATCAACGGTATTTGGAACATCGGCCCGTACAACCCGTCGCAGGTGTCTGCTGGTTCGCAGCCTGACGTCTACATGCTGTGGACTGATGGTGCCGCCCGTGTCATGCCGGCTTGGGAGCTCTACATCGGTAGCTACACCATCCCGGGTGCATTCTGGGTCGCACTGCTCTGTGGTCTGATGGTTGCGCTGCTCATCGCCTACCCCTTTATCGAGAAGAAGGTCACCGGCGACGACGCACACCACAACTTGCTGCAGCGTCCGCGTGACGTTCCGGTACGTACCGGCATCGGCGTGATGGGTCTGACCTTCTTCCTGCTGATGACCATCTCCGGTGGTAACGACCACGTTGCTCACTTCTTCCAGATCTCGCTGAACGCGATGACCTGGGTGGGACGTATCGGCATCATTGTTCTGCCGCCGCTGGCATTCTTCATCACCTACCGTCTGTGCATCGGCCTGCAGCGCTCCGACCGCGCTGTGCTGGAGCACGGTATCGAGACCGGCATCATCAAGCGTTTGCCGAACGGTGCCTTCATCGAGATCCACCAGCCGCTTGGCCCAGTGGACGAGAATGGTCACCCGGTTCCGCTCGAGTACGCAGGTGCTCGTGTGCCGAAGCAGATGAACCAGCTTGGCTTCGCTGACTCTGAGACCATCGGTAAGTTCTCGCCCGCCGAGATCGGCGTGTCTGAGCGTGTACGCGATGCAGAGAAGCAGAAGCACGAGGAGGCTGTCGAGACGCTGCGTGCTCTCGAGGCCAACAAGGATCGCGACGACCGCGACGTATCGCCTCGCTAGCATGTAAGTAGTTGCGTGAATCGCCCCGCACCACACTGTGGTGCGGGGCGATTTTCTTTGTAACAATGAGGTTAACAAGCAAGTGTGAGAAAGATCACACAATCCGTTTTAATTGGGTTGTCTTTAACTTTGCGGAGATCAACTTGCTTCTTGGTTTGGCGGATAAATGCGCAGCGTATGGCTGTGTTTTGAGGTTGTTGGACCGTTCTTAGTTTTCATTTAGAAACGCAGACTTCGACGCTGTTTCGCATCAAATCTTTTGATAACGGAACTGTAACGGCGTGTTGGCTGGACACTCTTGTTGCCGTTTCGTAACCTGTTCGAGACATTGCGACAACAGCCGTTGGAAGCATGGATCGAAAACAACATATGAGCCGTAACTCTGAAGTGGAGATCGGAAAAGCCGATCGAAGCCGAAGGGGGCCGGGGAACCAGAGTGGAGCACCTGCTCCCGTGGGGCGTAGGTCGTTCGGACCGAGGGTCATTTCTCAACACCCCGCCCGACAGCTAACCCGGTTGGCGAAGAGAAGATATGGAGAAAATCTAAAGTGGCAAAGCACCGTCGCCAGACCAACACCGCAGCCCGCGCAGCAGCGGCCACCACCGCTCTCGCAGCAGGCGCTGCGCTCATCGCGCCGGCCGCCGCCTCCGCAGCAGAGGTCCGCGTCCCCAACTCGCCGATCGCAGTACAGGTCCCGGGTATTGAGACCATTCCAGGCGTAGCGGCAATCCCGGGCATTGACGCCTGGATCCCGTCGCTGAAGGGCGCAGCCGCTACGGGCGACGCTCAGGCTGCTATCGCTCGCGTGAAGGCTCTGCCGGGTGTGAACAACGTTCCGGGCTTCAGCGCCTTCATCGCGAACGTCGAGAAGCAGGTTCTGCCGGCACAGGCCGCAACCAACTACTCGGCACCGGCCGCTGCGCCGCAGCCGGCTCCGGCCCCGCAGCCGTCCTTCGCTGAGCGCGTCGTGTCCATCGCGCAGTCCAAGGTTGGTTCCCCGTACGTTTACGGTGCAGCTGGCCCGAACGCATTCGACTGCTCCGGTTTCACCTCCTGGGTTTACGCTCAGGCTGGCAAGTCCATCCCGCGTACCTCCCAGGCTCAGGCTGCTGCTGGCCAGCAGGTTGCGCTGAGCAACATCCAGCCGGGTGACATCGTTGTTTACTACGGTGGTGCATCCCACGTTGGCATCTACGTTGGCAACGGCCAGATCATCGATGCGCTGAACTCCGGTATCCCGGTGGGCTACCGCGATCTGCACCTCATGCCGATCCACTCTGTGGTTCGCTTCTAACGGCACGTTTTCAAGCCCCGACTCTCTGTTTGGAGTTGGGGCTTTCGTGCGTTTTGGGGACCTTGACACCTCGTGCGTCACACCAGTGCTCTTGATTCACAATATGCTGTGTGGCCATGTTTTTTGCTTGGACGGTGGGACCGATGTCGCTATAGTTTTTGTGTTCTCACAAGTATTGCGAAAAGGTTTTGGTCGTGGGTAAGCACTCTTTTCAGTCTCGTCGTCCTTCTGCTCAGAAGACCGCGGTGTCCGCGCTCGTCGGCGCCATTCTCGCCGGCGGCGTAGCGGCCCCTGTGAAGGCCGATGATGTCGATGCTCTCATCGATGAGATGGAGCAGATCTCCCACGACGCCACTGCGAAGTCGGAAGAAATTAAGGGACTCGAAGAGAAAATCGCCGATTCAGAGCGCAAGGTTGAGGAAGCCAATGGCCGCGCTGCAGAGGCGAAACAAGAACTTGCCGCTATTCAGGAGGTAAGTAACGAGCATCGCAGGAATGTCGGTGACATTGCGCAGTCCCGTTACCGTATCCCGAAATCTGAAGCGATCCTGACCACCCTGGATTCGGGCAACCCGCAAGAGGCGATCGACCGTTCTGCTTATTTGGCGGCGCTCACTCGCAAGTCTCAGCGCGCGTTGACCGAGTTGGAGGATGCCAACCGGGTGGCGGCAGAGAAGTCCAACTCGGCCAATATTGCGGTGGCTGAGGCACGCCATGCGCGCAATGAGCTGGAGATCCAGCGTAAGAAGCTGGAGCGTGAACGTGAAGAGTTGGATGACAAGGTTCGTGACATCGAACACCGCGTAGACAACTTGAGCGAGGCCGATCGCCTGCGCTGGATCAATAAGGACAACCCGATCAGCGGCGCGTCGCTTCCGGGCGTGGACTCCGGAATCGTTGGTGCGGCGTTGGCGCAAGTGGGTAAGCCATATGGCTGGGGCTCTGCTGGACCGGATGCGTTCGATTGCTCTGGTTTGATGGTGTGGGCGTATGGGCAGAACGGCATTAGCATTCCGCGTACCTCCCAAGCGCAGCTTGCGGGTGGCACGCCGGTGTCACTGGATGCGTTGCAGCCGGGTGACATCATTGGTTACTACCCGGGCGTGACTCACGTGGGTATGTACATCGGTAACGGCATGGTCGTGCACTCGTCTGACTACGGCATTCCGATCCAGGTAGTGCCGGCGAACTCCATGCCGATTCAGGGGGCTGTGCGCTACTAGCGCGATTATGACCACGTTGTTGGTAACGAATGATTTCCCGCCCACTGTCGGCGGGATTCAGTCGTACTTACGGGATTACGTCGACGAGCTCGTCAAGCGCGAAGGCCCGGAATCAATCATCGTGCTCGCCTCCGTCCAGGAAGCAGATGCTGCGCGCGAGTGGGACGCCGAACAAAGTTTTACGGTGATTCGTTGGCCGCGCAACATCATGTTGCCTACCCCGGGGCTTGCTCGGCAGATGGCTCGAATTATCAGAACGCACAGCATCGACACTGTGTGGTTCGGTGCGGCTGCACCGTTGGCAATTCTCGGAGCCCAGGCGAAACGTGCTGGAGCAAAACGTGTGGTGGCCACCACCCACGGCCACGAGGTGGGCTGGGCGATGATTCCTGTGGCCCGTCAGGTGTTGCGCCGGATTGGTCGTAGCGCGGATGTGGTGACGTACATTTCGCGGTTCACGATAGAGCGCTTGCAGGCGGTGTTCGGCGATGACGTCGACTATGTTGCGCTGCCGTCGGGGGTGGACACGGATTTCTTCGCGCCAGCGAGCGCGCACAAGCGGGATGAAACGCGGCGCTGGCTCGGCGTGGGTGATGCGCCACTTGTGGTGTGTTCGTCGCGGTTGGTCCCGCGCAAGGGACAGGATGTGTTGATCCGTGCGTTGCCGGAGATTCGTCGATACGCGCCGAATGCGAGATTGGTGATTGTGGGGGAGGGGCCGTACGAGCAACGGCTGCGCAAGCTCGCCGCGTCTTCGCTGGGCGTGGAATTCACGGGCCGGGTGTCGCGCGAGCGGTTGCGCGACATTGTGGCTGCCGCCGATGTGTTTGCCATGCCCGCGCGGACGCGGTGGGGTGGTCTTGATGTGGAAGGTCTGGGGATTGTGTATCTCGAGGCGCAGGCGTGTGGGGTTGCGGTAGTCGCTGGCGATTCCGGTGGTGCGCCGGAGACGGTGGTTCCGGAAAGCGGTGTCGTCGTCAATGGTCGCGATGTGAATGAGGTCGCGCGGTCCATTGGGCAATTGCTTTGCGACGACCACCGCACCGCCATGGGCACCGCCGGGCGCAAACATGTACAACGGGAGTTTTCGTGGGGCACTCTGGGGGAGCGCCTGCGCGACGTGTTGGCGGGTTAGGGCTGACCGCTGTCAGGGGCATAAACTGTCCGGCTATGACTTCACAACGAGGAGACCAGGCGCTGACAGTCGGCTTTGACATTGGCGGGACGAACGCTCGTGCATCTGTGGTCGCGCCGGATGGGTCGATCCTCGACACGGTGAGTACGCGGACCCCGCAGGACGCTGACGGGCTGACCCGCACGATCGTGCAGATGGTCGAGCAGCTCCAGGACAAACACGAGATCGGGGCAGTTGGCGCTGCCGTTGCGGGCTTCCTTGACCCGGAGTGTGAAATCGTGCGTTTTGCCCCGCATTTGCCGTGGCGTGATGATCAGCCGGTGCGCAAAGATTTGGAGAATGCGCTGGGGCTGCCGGTCCGGCTCGAGCACGATGCGAATGCGGCAGCTTGGGGTGAGTATCGGTTCGGTGCCGCTCGTGACACAGAGACGTGGGTGTTTTTCGCCGTCGGCACAGGGATCGGCGCAACGCTGATGCACCGTGGCGAGATTTACCGTGGTGCGTTCGGCACCGCGCCTGAGTTTGGCCACATCACGGTGGTGCCGGGAGGTCGGGTGTGCTCGTGTGGCAAGCAGGGCTGTCTTGAGCGATACGCTTCTGGCACCTCGCTGGTCGATTGTGCGATCGAGATTGCCAGCAGGGGAGGGTATCGAGGTTCCGATTTGTACCGGGAGGTCGTCGAAAAGCGAGCAAGCGGGCACGACATTATGGCCGCAGCACGCGCAGGCGATGGGCTGGGTGTGGCGGCTCTGGAGAGTTTCTCCATCTGGCTGGGACGAGGCCTGGCAATGGTGTCCGACATTTTGGATCCATCGCTGATCGTCCTCGGCGGTGGTGTGAGCGAAGATGCTGATCTTTTCCTTGACGCTGCCAAAGCGTCCATGGCGTCGAACATCGTCGGCGCTGGATACCGTCCGCTGCCGGAGATCCTCTGTGCTGAGCTCGGAGCGAAGGCGGGTATGATTGGCGTTGCTGATTTGGCCCGCCAGCTGCGATAAAAAGGGGAGAAACAATGGCAAACAAGTGGTATTCCCTGTTCAAGGCTATTTTCGGGCCGCCGCTGTTGGTGTGGAACCGCCCGCGCATTTACGGTGTGGAGAACATCCCGGAGGAAGGTCCGGCCCTGTTGGTTTCTAACCATCAGGCTGTGCTGGATTCCTTTTACTTGCCGTTGATGGTTCGCCGACAGCTGAAGTTCCCGGCCAAAATGGAGTACTTCACTGGCACGGGGCTCAGTGGACGTTTGCAGCGGTTTTTCTTCACCGCCGTAGGCCAAGTTCCCATTGACCGAAGCTCCGACACCGCCGGGGACGTCTTGCTGGAAACGGTGAAGAAGATTTTCGACGACGGCGAGCTCTTCGGCATTTATGCCGAGGGAACCCGTTCGCCGGATGGGCGTGTGTACAAGGGGCGCACTGGCATGGCGCGCATTGCTATGCCAACCGGCGTGCCTGTGATTTTGGTCGGCATGATTGGATCTGGTCGCGCGAACCCGATCGGCACCAAGCTCATCAGGCCGGTCAAGGTGCAGATCAAGATTTCGGAGCCGATTGATCCGCGAGCTTGGGCGGTTGAAAATGGCTACGACCCTGACTCGCGCGAGGCCGTGCGTCCCTTTACGGACTACTGCATGCATCGCATTGCAGAGATGATCGGTGAGGAATACGTGGATGTCTACGCGACCGATGTGAAGAAGTCCCTCGAGCAGACGGGGAAGTACCCCGAAGGTGCTGAACCGAAAACTGGGCCGAAAGGTGTGCAGTAATGAATAAACCACTTGTTACCCGAATCGCGTTGGTATGCGTCGTTGTTGTGATGTTCCTGATTGCGTCTGAGCAGGGCTGGTACCCGAAACTGTCGGGCCCGCTTGCTGTCGTTGCGGTGGCTGCAGTGATGTTTTGGCCGAGGCGTGTTGAGGGTGAGAAGGGCCCTTCGCGGCGCGAGGTGTTGGGGGATATTCGATCGGAGCAACGGAAGTAGTTCGACGCAGTGAGATTCTTCTACGACACCGAATTCATTGAGGACGGCGAAACCATCGAGCTGGTGTCCATCGGCATTGTTGCTGAGGATGGCCGCGAATACTATGCGGTGTCCGATGAGTTCGACCCAGCACGCGCCAACGCTTGGGTCAAAGCGCACGTGTTGTCGAAGCTCCCTCCGAAGAACCAACCAGTGTGGAAGTCGCTGGAGCGCATCCGTAACGAGGTCTATGAGTTTCTCACCTCGGGTGACACCAGGCCAGAACTGTGGGCTTGGGTTGGCGCCTATGACCACGTGGTGCTCGCGCAACTATGGGGTGACATGTCCGGTCTGCCGCGTTCGCTGCCGCGCTACACCTGCGAGCTGAAGCAGTATTGGCAGATGGCGGGCAAGCCGCGTCTGCCACGGGTGCCGGAGGGCAACCACGATGCTCTCGTTGATGCGCGCCATAATCTGCGGAAGTTTCGTGTATGTGCGGAGCATTTGCCGTTGAACCGCGACGGCGCCGTATCCAAAATGTGAGACGATAAAACCGCCGTGTGAGAAGTTGCAGGCTGTACCGCCTGTACTGGGGCAGTAATCCGTGCTAAATATAGAACGGTGAGCTGGACTATTGATATCCCCAAAGAGGTACTGCCCGATCTGCCGCCGCTGCCGGGAGATTTAAACGCGCAGTTTGAAGATGTTATTTCCCGCGATGCGAAGCAGCAGCCGTCGTGGGACCCTGCCCAGGCTGAGTATGTTCGCAAGATTTTGGAGTCCGTCCCGCCGGTCGTGCTCGCGCCCGAGGTTGAGGGGCTCAAGTCGCATCTAGCGGACGTCGCCAACGGCAAGGCGTTCATGCTGCAGGGTGGCGATTGTGCTGAGACGTTCGAGTCCAACACCGAGCCACACATCCGTGCCAACGTGCAGACCCTGCTGCAGATGGCTGCGGTGTTGACCTACGGTGCGTCGATGCCGGTGGTCAAACTTGCTCGTATTGCTGGCCAGTACGCGAAGCCGCGCTCGTCTGATCTTGATGAGAATGGTTTGCCGAATTACCGCGGTGACATCGTCAATGGTGTGGATCCGACCGAGGAGTCTCGTCGCCACGATCCGGCCCGCATGGTGCGTGCGTACGCGAACTCGTCGGCGGCGATGAACTTGGTGCGTGCCCTGACGGCGTCCGGTACTGCGGACCTGCACAACATCAATAACTGGAACCGAGAGTTCGTGACTAACTCGCCTGCGGGTGCGCGTTACGAAGCACTTGCTCGCGAGATTTCGCGTTCGCTTGCGTTCATGGATGCTTGTGGCGTCAGCGACACGAACCTGCGTACGTCCAGCGTGTACGCATCTCACGAGGCGCTGTTGGTGGATTACGAACGTGCGATGCTGCGTTTGGCCACGGATTCGAAGGGTGAGACGAAGCTTTATGATCTGTCCGCCCACCAGCTCTGGATCGGTGAGCGCACCCGCGGTATCGACGATTTCCACGTCAACTTCGCCGCGATGATCAGCAACCCGATCGGTATCAAGTTGGGCCCGACCACCACTCCGGAAGAGGCTGTCGCTTACGCAGATAAGCTTGATCCGAACCGCGAGCCGGGTCGTTTGACCATGGTGATCCGCATGGGGCAGGACCGGATCCGCGAAGTACTGCCTGGCATTGTCAAGGCGGTTGAGGCCTCCGGCCACAAGGTCATTTGGCAGTCGGACCCGATGCACGGCAATACGTTCACGTCGAGCAATGGCTACAAGACGCGTCACTTTGACAAGATCATCGACGAAGTTCAGGGCTTCTTCGAGGTCCACCGCGAACTCGGCAGCCACCCGGGTGGTATTCACATCGAGCTCACGGGTGAAGACGTCACTGAGTGCCTCGGCGGTGCGCAGGACATCACTGATGTGGATCTGCCGGGCCGTTACGAGTCCGCTTGCGACCCGCGTCTGAACACCGAGCAGGCACTCGAGCTGTCGTTCCTCGTTGCAGAGATGCTGCGCTACTAAGACAGCGCTACTCGGCCGACGCTACTCGGCCAGCGCTACCGCGGGATGACGATCTCCGGGATGTCGCCGTACATCCCGGAGCCGAACCACCATGCGCCCAGACCAACCGCAGCTACTACGGCGATTGCAACAGCGGTGTAGAGCACGACACCGATCAGAGAGCGGTTAGTTACCGGCTTGACTGCGGGGCGCTTTGCCGGATTGGGAGCGGCAGGCCGGGGTGCACGTGGTGGCACGGGTGCGGGCACGGGGGCGGCTGCAGGCGGAACGGGGGCCGGAACCGGAGCCGGAGACGCCTGTGCAGCGGGCCATTGGCTGCGCGACGGCAGTTCTGGGGACGCCTGCTTAGTTGGCCTCTCAACTGCGGGGGCGACTCGCGTTGGCGCCTCGTCATCGGGGAAGAGGCGTCGCTGTGCGGCGTTGTTGACCAGTCCGAAGTTAGTCGGGTGTGCTGCGGCTCGCGTGGCTGCGGCATTGCGCGGGGCAGGCACGGTGTAATCCGGCAGTGCAAGTTCGGCTGCTACGTCGTCGAGTGCGGCGAGGAATTCTCCCGCATCGCGGAAGCGCGCTTCGGGGGTGCGGGCGGTTGCGGTGGCGACGAGCTCGTCGAAAAGCATTGGCACCCCGGCAATGAGTGAGGACGGCGCGGGCACATCTCCATGGAGGCGTGCGTACGCGTGCGCGATGGGGGTGTCGCCGTGAAATGGCGTGCGGCCGGTGAGGAGTTCGAACAACACGATGCCGGCGGAGTACACATCCGATGCGGCTGTGATGGGGCTGCCGTCGACTTGTTCGGGGGAGAGGTAGGCGACGGTGCCCACGATTTGGTCGGTCGAATGTGTGTTTTCGGCGGCTGCGCGCACGAGGCCGAAGTCGGAGAGTTTGACGCGGCTGGAGGCGTCGATAAGCACGTTGTCCGGCTTAATATCGCGGTGCACCATGCCTTTCTCATGCGCGACAGAAAGTCCCGTGAGCATGCCGCGCATCACCTCCGCGGCTGCGTGGGGAGGCATCGGACCACGCTCGGCGAGCAATTCGCGCAGCGTGCCGCCGGTGATGAGTTCCATGACGAGAAACACGTTGTTGCCGGACGCGGAGAAGTCGTACACGTTGACCAAGTTAGGGTGGCTGAGCTGCGCCATCGCGCGGGCTTCGCGCCGGAAGCGGTCGCGAAACACAGCGTCGTGGACGTATTGCTCGTGCATGACTTTCGCAGCGACTTCCCGGCCCAGGCGGGAATCGATGCAGCGATACACCGTGGCCATGCCACCACGGGCGATGGCGCGGTCCACGACGTAGCGTTCGTCGAGAGTTGTGCCTGGAGCGAGTGTTGCCATGTACCCCAGGGTAGAATCGGGCGCCGTGAGCACACAAACGAATCTCGAGCAATTGCTTAGCGACGAAACCTTGCTGGCCTTTCCCGACGCCGCCGAAGCGTTGGGCGTTCCGGTCACTCGTGTGCACGACTATGTCGGTGCCCGCAAACTTGTCATGTACATCCGGGATGGTAAAAAATTCATCCCGGCTGGGCTGATCGGTGAGGATGGGCTGTCGAAGTTCGTCTCAGGCGCGATCACCGTGCTTGCCGATGGCGGCTACAACGACGAGGAGATCCTCACATTCCTCTACACCGAAGAGGATTCGCTGCCGGGGCGCCCGATTGACGCCTTGCATGGTCAGAAAGCGCGCGAGGTTATTCGTCGTGCGCAAGCGATGGCGTTCTAAACACCCAGCGAGTCGCTACCACGGCGACGATGAAGGCTGCGGCGAGGAACCACACGTCGTAGAGCCTGTGGTTGCCGCTGCCTATAAACGCGAGTGCCACGACGACGGATGCGCCGGTAGTAATTCTAGCTACCCAGGCCGGTGCCCGGAACGTGCCCACGAGCGCCAAGATGGAGGCGTAGTACCACGGCAGCGTTACCGCGTTGGTGACAAACGCTGCCGTATACGCCACGGTGGTGCCCGCCAGCATCCGCGGCGCGTAGGCCTTGCCGCGCGCCGGGCGGAACCACCACCACGTGATCACGAGCGCGAGGAGCATCGCGAAGCTGAACACCGTGCGGGTGGCTGCAAGCGTTGTGTTGTAGCTGAAGTCGTCGTTGACCAACTGCACGAGCGGGGTAATCAGTTCTGCGGCGAACGTCGGACCAGCCAGCGGATTGATCACCTTCGAGTTACCGGTGATTTCCTCGAGCCAACCCCACGTTGAGCCGCAGACCCACGTCACCACCTGGATGACGGCGACCGAGACCGCCAGCGCCCAGGCTCCAGAGACGGCAAGCGCGGCGAGGTGGTGGGGCACATCGTGGACGCGGGCGCGACGCGTGACCATCAGCCACACCACAAACGGCAACGCGAACGCAGCCGTGGCCTTGAGCGATACCGCGCATGCGATGAGCACGATTCCGGGGGTGCACCACGTGTGTCGCATGCACAGGTACAGGCCCGCGCACACCAGGCCGACCATGACCGCCTCGTTGTGCATGCCGCCAATCAGGTGCAACAGCATGACAGGGTTGGCTACACCTACCCACAGTGCAAACCCGGGGCTAGCACCTGCGAGGCGCGCGATGCGCGGTACCGACCAGACAATGAGCGCGAAACCTGCCAGCGCGATCAGCCGGTAGGCAACGACGCCAAACGCGACGTGGTCGCCGACAATCGTGGTCACCGCTTTGCCAATGCCCAAGTGCAGTGGCCCGTACGGCGTTGTGGTGTTGCGCCAGTCGTGGGAGACCTCCCACAAATACGGGCCGGGGTTGATAGCGGCGCCTTCGGAGTAGGGGTCGAAGCCGTCGCGAAGCATTGCCCCCTGCATGAGGTAGGAGTACACGTCGCGCGACATGATTGGTGCGCTCAAGGCGAGTGGAGCGGCCCACGACCACACCGCACGGAGCACGGTCTGCTCGCCTGGGCGGGTGCGCCACAGCCACAGCCAGGCAAACACGAGAAGACCAGTGCCCGCCATCAGGAGGCCGTCCATCATGCCGCGGCCGTGGCCGTAAGTGAGGAACTCAAGGCCTATCGAGCGCATGAGGCCGTCACGGTAACGCGTCGCTCCGGCACCAAAGGAACCGATCGCGATGAGAACGGCTGCGACAACGCCGAGGGGGATCGGCCGGATTTTACCGGCCATCACATACGCCGGTCTGTGGCCTTGTGGGCCAACTCGGACAGTGCCTGGCGAGCTTCAGCAGTAATACCGGCGGTATCCAGGTGAGCAATGCCGGACGCGGTGAGACGGTTAATGCGCTCTTCGACCGCATCCTCCGCACCACTTTGGCGGATGAGATCGGCGAGGCGCTGAAGCACCTTTGGGTCGGTGGCGGTACCTACACCGGTGCGGAGCTCGTCGGCATCGTTGGCATCGAGAAGCTCAAGCGCCGTCGCGTAAAGGACAGTGCGCTTTCCTTCGCGCAGGTCATCGCCCGCGGGTTTTCCGGTGATTGCTGGGTCGCCGAAGACACCGAGGAGGTCGTCGCGAAGCTGGAATGCGATGCCAATATCGCGTCCGTAACCACGGAATGCCGCAATGGTCTCATCGTCGGCACCAGCAATAGTCGCACCAAGATGAAGCGGACGCTCGATCGTGTACGCGGCGGTCTTAAACCGGTTCACCCGATCCGCCATGTCCGCAGACTCGCTGCCACGGCTTTCCAACGAAATATCAAGGATCTGCCCACCGATGACTTCCGTGCGCATGCCCACCCACGGTTCCGCGGCGCGTTGCAGCGCCTCCAACGAAACACCGGAGTAGCGCCACATATCTTCCGCCCAGACTAAGGCGAGATCGCCGAGCAAAATCGCGGTGTTCACGCCAAACGTCGCAGCGTCGCCCAGCCAACGGTTTTCGAGGTGCTGGGCCTCCACACTGCGGTGCACCGTGGGGTTTCCGCGACGGGTATCGGAGGCGTCCACGATGTCGTCGTGGACCAGTGCACACGCCTGGATGAACTCAAGCGCACTCATCGCGCGCAAGACCGCGTTTGGGTCCTCGCCGCTGGTTTCCAAACCACCGGCGCCGACAAAACCTGCCCAGCCGTACAGCGGACGCACTCGCTTGCCACCACCCAGTGTGAACGCGCGCAAGTGCGCGACTGCTTCCGAGACAGGCTCACCGATCGCGGAAATCGCCGGCCCGTGTTCGTCGAAAAACTGCTCCAAATGCTTTTCGACGACACCAGGCACCGCACTTAAGTTCCTAATCCCCAATTCGTGTGTAGCCACGCTGCTCCTCACCGTCGTCTACGAAAATCTCTCTGGAACGTACCCTAGTCAGCCTCGCCGACACGGGGTGTGCCCGCCATGTCGAGTGCGAGAATCGCAAACGGGCGAGGGTCGCTTCCGTAATAAAAATTGCGAGCAACGTCCTGGAACCCAAACTTGCGGTAAAGCCCAAATGCGTTATTAGCTTCGCCGTCTACCTCGGGAGTAGATAGGACAGCCCAACGAGCTGATGTCGATGCGAGCAGTTCCCTGAGCATCGCCGCACCAATGCCGCGGCCCTGGTGCCTCGGATCCACATGCACTTCGGCGATTTCGAAGTAGTTGGCCAGTAGCGCACGGTCGTCGTCAGAAAGCATGCCGTCTAGACGTTGCTGAGTGAGTGCTTTGACGAGTTGTTGGTCCCACCAGCGCTCCCGCGCGCCGAGAAAACCGTAGGCCACTCCGATGACGCTGTTGTCCGAGATTGCGGCCACGGCGGAAAAGCCTGGCCAGGTGACCTCTCCACGCCACACGCGTAAACGCTGCGCGCGCATGGTTTGGGGGTACCCCATAGCTTCCATGTAGATGTCCACCAACCGTGGCACGAGGAAAGAAAACTCCGCCTTGGTCAGCCTTTGGATCTCAATGTGCACCCCACTATCGAACCACTTATGTGCCTGTTGCGGGGCTTGACCACACATCCTCGTTCGAACAATCGAACAAACGTGCTAATTTTTGGTTGTGGTGTCGTGGGTGACTTCTAGGGTCATGGGCAATCAAAAGGCGACATGCACTGGTAACAGCGAAAGGGGAAAGTGTCATGGGAAGCGTAGTTTCAGCCACAACGGGCAGGGCGTACGGGGATATGGGGGCGCCGCGAAAGTTTGACTCGTTCATCTTCTCTGCGGAGGCACTGCTTGCACAGGCTCATGCTGACTTTGCGGCAAGGCGCTACGACCTTGCGATGGAAAACGCATACCGGGCTGCACTGCGCATCGCTGGCGCATGCAACGCTCGCAGCATTGTGCTCCGGAAGCGGAAGCGGCTGCCAACTAATGCGTGGGACAAGCTCGCGCTCACCGGGGAAAGTGGCCAGCACTGGGCGACGGTATTTTCTGCATACTCGGCGCGCCGGGCGAGGGTGGCGTCTGGGATCGACGACAACCCGTCGCCGGTCGTGGTCTCAAGCCTTATCGGTTCGGCTGAGGACTTTCTCCTGGACACCACTGGGGGTGATGCGCCGATGGCGGCGTAATAAGGCGCGGGAACAATGTGGGTACGATGTTCGTTGTATCCATACATTGTTCATTCATAGCTGGGATCTGGAGAGAAAGTAGTGTCTCTTTCTGAGCAGGAAATGCGCGCACTGCGCGAGATCGAGCAGTCGCTCCTTGCAGACGACCCGAAGTTCGGTTCCTCGGTCGCTCCGTCCTCTGGGTATGGTGCTTCGCACCCGTCGGGCCGGCTGACTATGCGTAGCCTCGCCCTCATTGTGCTGGGCCTTGTCCTTCTTCTTGGGGGAGTGGCGCTGGCGTCGTGGAGTCTGTGGACTGTGGTGTTGAGCATCGTCGGCTTCGGTGTGATGTTCTATGGGGGGATCATGGCGCTCCGTACCCCGGCTGCCGCTGGTGTTTCGCTGCAGCGAGCGCAGGCTCAGTCCAAGTCGCGCTCGCCGCGCAGTGTTAGCCTGGAGGAGAGCTTCCGTCGACGGTTTGAGGATCGTCAGTAGCTTTTAGCTTTCCCTTCGCCCTCCCGGTCTCTTCGGGAGGGCAATTTTTTATCCCCACTTCGCCCCACATTCCCCACTTTGCCCCACCCGTTGGTTTGATCCGGCCATTTTGCCTGTTAAAGGACGTTCGGAGCGGGTTGCGTCTCGTGTGCCTATAGGTGATTGATGGGGTTGTAGTGGGGGATGTGGCGGTAAGTGGGGGACATTGGCGGGTAATTGCCCCACGGGGATTGTGGCCGTTGACCTGCGTATTCTTCTTGTTGTGGGAACTAAGTTGCTCAGAGTGTGGCGTTTGTGGGGGGAAGTGGGTTAAAGTGGGGCACAGCGGAGCACCGCGGTGCGCATCTTGACTACGTGCGTAATGCGGAGCGAAGCCGAGAAAACTGCAAATGCCAATCTCTGAAGGTGAAGGAAGGTAGGTCGCCGGATGTTTCTGGGAACCTACACTCCCAAGCTCGACGACAAAGGGCGCCTGACGCTGCCTGCGAAGTTCCGTGAGGACTTGGCAGACGGCCTGATGGTGACCAAAGGACAGGACCACTCCCTCGCGGTGTACCCGCGGGACGAGTTTGCTGCACGCGCCCGCAAGGCCGCTGCAGCATCAAGGACGAACCCGAAGGCGCGCGCGTTTATCCGCAATCTGGCTGCCAGTGCGGATGAGCAAACGCTCGATGGGTCCGGACGTATCACCCTGTCGCCGGCACACCGTGAGTACGCAGGCCTTTCCAAGGAGTGCGTAGTTATCGGTTCTGTGGATTTTCTCGAGATCTGGGATCTTGAATCCTGGAATAAGTATCAAGAAGAGACTGAAGCCGCGTTCTCCGCGGCGGATGACGACGACATTCTCTCCGGTCTGCTGTAGGACTGACTACCCAACAGCGGGCAACCAATTCGGAGAGTGTGTACGGACTCTGTCCGGGGCGTGAAGCATTCTGGTGTACTTCCCCGACATCAGAACAGCCGCCCCGGACAGGGCTCTACATACTCCCCGGCTTAGAAAGAGCCGACGACTAACTGACCGCGAGGGGTGAGCCCGGATGGTGTACCGCACACACGCTGCAGACCCTCATGGGCATGTGCCGGTCATGCGCGACCGCATGGCCGAACTCCTGGCCCCAGCTGTAGAGGCGTTCGGCGCCAACGCCGTCATTGTCGATGGAACCCTTGGTGCCGGTGGCCACACCGAACACTTTCTCAACGTATTCCCGCAAGCGCGCGTGATCGGTGTGGATCGCGACCCGAATGCGCTGCAGCAGGCGACTGAGCGCCTGGCTCAGTTCGGTGAGCGTTTCACTCCGGTGCAATGCCGGTTCGACTACATCGGCGACGAGATCGCATCGGGGGAGGGCGAGACCTTCGACCTTGTGAGGCAGCACGGTGTGGCTGGTGCGCTGTTCGACCTCGGTGTTTCATCGATGCAGTTGGATCAGGAGGAGCGTGGCTTTTCCTACCGCGGTGACGCACCGCTGGATATGCGCATGGATCCGACCACCGGCATCACTGCGGCCGAGGTACTTAACACGTACTCGCACGGAGACCTGGCGAGGATTCTGAAGTCCTACGGCGATGAACGTTTCGCAGGCAAGATTGCGTCGGCTGTGCTGAAGGAGCGCGAGCGTGCGCCGTTTGACCGTGCGGACCGGCTCGTGGAACTGCTGTACAGCACCATCCCGGCCGCCACGCGACGTACTGGCGGTCACCCGGCGAAGCGCACCTTCCAGGCGCTGCGGATTGAGGTCAACCGCGAGCTTGAGGCTGTCGAGCGAGTGGTTCCGGTGATTACGGATTTCCTCGGCGTCGGCGGGCGAGCAGTGTTCATGAGTTACCAGTCGCTCGAGGACAAGATCGTCAAATCTGCCTTCGCTGAACTGACAGCTTCAAAGACGCCGGCGGGACTTCCGATGGATCTGCCGGGCACCGAGCCAACGTTCAAACTCATCACCCGCGGGGCGGAAAAGGCTCCGCAGGAAGAGATTGAGCGCAACTCGCGTGCAGCACCGGTGAGGGTGCGCGGCGTCGAGAAGCTTAAGCACTCAACGACAACCACATAACCCACAACAAACCACGTACAACACACAACCATCTGAGGACGGACACCATGGCAGCACGAGACACACGAGGTGGCTCCCGCGCGATGACGCTGACGCGCGATGGCAGTGCCCGCACCAGCCGTACAAGCGCTCCGGCACGTCGTCGCACGATGCCGGGTGTGAAGCCGCATGTGCCGCACTCCCGAGGGCGGGGGCGCCTCGGCTCGCAGCAGGTTGTGTCTGTGCGTGGGCGTCGGGTTGGCACGGTCGCGGCGCCGTCGCGTTTTTCCGCAGTGTCCGCACTTGCGGTGCCTCTGCTGGTGATCGGTATTGCTATAGCGATGCTGCTGTCCGGCGTGGCCACGACACAAACCTTCACCATCCAGCAGCTGCAGTCGAAGGAGCGTGAACTTGCCAACGAGGTCGAGTCGCTCAACCGTGACTTAGAGGATCGTCGTTCTGCTGCGGAGATCGCACAGCGCGCTGCAGGCGCAGGCATGGTGGTCGCTGGAGAACCTGGCCTAGTGGAGGTCATGGAAGATGGTCGTGCTGAAGAGCGCCGGCCTTTCAACCCAGAAAAGGTTGCCAAGATTATCGACGTTAACGGCGAAGCGTTGCGGCAGGGCCGTGCAAGCAGTGATGACCGTGCAACCCGCGAGCTGGCGGATGCGCTGACTCAGGTTCCAGGTGGCAATCAAGCTCCGCCTCGTCCGCAGCAAGCACCGCAGGTTGCCAACGTGGCGCCGTATCAGGCAAATGTGCCCGCCGGCGAATAGACGTTAACGGTGGGGGTTGTGCCGCAGGCGTGTGGCGCAACCTCGTTTCGCATTTGTGCGGGGCATGATAAACGAGTCAATGAGCAGATTTGGTAGGTGAGGAGGGCACGTGACATCCACGGGCACACCCCGGAAGCGTCCGGCGCCACGGAAGAGTCAGCGTCACATCACCAACCACCGTGTATTCCTTTTGACGCTTGTGTTCCTCAGCGTTGCAGCCTTGCTGATCGCACGCCTGTTTTGGGTCCAAGTGATCATCGGCGGCGAGTTGCGTGAAGTTGCCAAGGTGCAACGCCAGCGCGAGTATGTTGAGCCAGCGCGTCGCGGTGAGATCGTGGACCGTGACGGCAAGCAGTTGGCGTACACGATGCAGGCAAGGTCGTTGACGGTCTCGCCGAAGCAGTTGCGTGAGGAACTGCGACAGCAGCAAGAGCTGCAGATGCGTATCGACGGCGTCCCCAAGGCAGATATCGACGCGCAGCTCGACGCCCGCGTTGAAGACGTGCTGCGCACAATGGCGAATGAGATCCCCGGCATGATCGGTGGCGAAACTGATCCACAGCCTACGGGTACAGACACAGAGCAGTTGCGCACTGTGGGCAGTGTCAGTGCCAAGGAGATTTTGGACAAGCTCCACGCCGACACGTCGTACGAAGTTTTAGTGCGCAACGTTGACCCGGATGTCGCTGCGAAGGTGGCGGCGAAGTTCCACGGTGTGGCTGCTGACCAGCAGGACATCCGCCAGTACCCGAACGGTGCTGTGGGGGAGAACATCATTGGCAAGGTTTCCATGGACGGGCACGGTCAGTTCGGCCTTGAGGCCTCTAGCGATGCGGTGCTTACCGGTATCGACGGCCGCTCGACCGAGGACGTCTCGGGAGGTGGGCAGTCCATTCCGGGCTCCCTGCGCGATGTGGTGCCAGCGGTACCTGGTGCGCGCATTGAGCTCACGGTAGACCTCGACCTGCAGACGTATGTGCAGCAAGTGCTTGAGCAGGCAAAGGCAAACTCTTTGGCAAAGTCGGCTGAGGCTGTCGTCCTTGACGCTCACACGGGTGAGGTGTTGGCGATGGCCAATACGGACACCATCAACCCGAACGGGGATATTGAAAAGCAGATCAAGCAGGGTAAGGATTTTGAGAACCCAGCGATCTCGCACCCGTTCGAGCCAGGCTCGGTGGCAAAGGTCATCGCTGCAGCGGCTTCAATCGATCAGGGGTTGACTGACCCGTTCGAGGTGCACCAGGTGCCGGGCTCGATCGACATGGCCGGTGTGACAGTGAGCGACGCCTGGCAGCACGATGTTCTGCCGTACACCACCGCAGGCATCTTCGGTAAGTCCTCCAACGTGGGCACATTGCAGTTGGCGCAGCGCCTCGGCGAGGAGCGCTACTGGGATTACCTCAACCGTTTCGGTATCGGTGCTCCGACCGGCATTGAGTTGCCCAATGAGTCGCCGGGTCTGCTGCCGGTGCTTGAACAGTGGTCGGGCGGTACCTTTGCCAACTTGCCAATCGGTCAGGGCATGAGCTGGACTGCGCTGCAGATGGCGAGTGTGTACCAGGCGTTGGCCAACGACGGCGAGCGCATCCAGCCACGCATCATCGAGCGCATCGTCGGACCGGACGGGCAAGATATCCCGCAGGATGAGCCGCAGCGCAACCAAGTGGTGAGCAAGGAGGCGGCGCGTACAACGGTGGATATGTTCCGTGCCGCATTCCAAGAAGACCCGACCGGCAACCAGTCGGGTACTGCACAAGGAAATGCGCTAGAGGGCTACCAGTTCTCTGGCAAGACAGGTACTGCACAGAAGGTGAACCCGGAAACGGGCGCATACTCACAGAGCCAGTATTGGATTACGTTTGCGGGTATTGCCCCGGCGAACGATCCGAGATTTGTTGTGGCGGTCATGCTGGACGAGCCGCAGCGCGGTGTACTCGACGGCGGTGCCGGTGGCCAGTCTGCGGCGCCGGTGTTCCGTCAGATTGCGAGCTGGATGTTGGATAAGGAAAATATCCCGCCGAGCCCGCCCGCGGAACCGTTTGTTCTGCAAGCCCAGTAACGGCCCTGAAAGGAAGGAATTATCATGTCCTCAGCGCCCACGCTGACATCCCTCGCTGAGATTGCGGGGGCACGCATCGTCAATGCGCCGCAGGCACCGTTTGAGGTGTCGTTTATTGGTCTTGATTCCCAAAATGTGGAGCCCGGTGGCTTGTTTGCTGCGCTGCCTGGCACGCGGGTGCATGGCGCGTCGTACGCGTTTGATTCGGGCGCAGGTGCGGTTCTGACTGACGAGGAAGGTCTTGCGATCATCCAGCAGACGTCGGATCGCCGGCCGGTGTTGGTCGTCGATAATGTGCGCGCGATTCTTGGCCATGTTGCCGCGGAGGTGTACGGGCATCCGTCGAAGGACTTCACGCTGCTGGGCGTGACTGGGACGTCGGGCAAGACCACCACGACGTACATGCTGGAGCGTGGACTGACACAGGCTGGTTGCAAGGTCGGCCTGATTGGTACGACGGGCACGAAGATCATGGGCCGCGATGTGGCCACCGAGTTGACTACGCCTGAGGCGCCGACGTTGCAGGCACTGTTTGCCCGTATGCGCGACGAGGGCGTTACGCATGTGGTGATGGAGGTTTCCTCCCACGCGCTCATGCTTGGGCGCGTGACGGGTGCCCAGTTCGACGTCGCTGGTTTTACCAATCTGTCGCAGGATCACCTTGATTTCCACCCGACGATGGAGGACTACTTCGAGGCGAAAGCCTTGTTCTTTGACCCGTCGAGCGACCTCCACGCGAAGCGCAGCGTGATCTGTGTCGACGATTCTTGGGGTCAGAAGATGGCCGCGCGCGCGGAGCACCCGGTGACGGTGGCAACCCGCGGTGAGCATGCAGATGTCACTGCGGAGCTATTGCGTATCGACGACACCGGAACCCAGCACATTCGACTTCACACTCCAGAGCGTCAGGTGGAGTTTGCTCTGCCGATGCCGGGTGCGTTTAACGTCGCCAATGCCGCCCTTGCCACCACGCTTGCGGCGCAGGTTGGTGTCGATGTAGCAGCGTTTGTCGCAGGCCTAGAGCAGGCGGCGGTGCCGGGGCGCATGGAGCGAATTGATGAAGGCCAGGATTTTGTAGCTGTTGTGGATTACGCCCACAAGCCGGCCGCTGTCGCAGCAGTGCTTCAGACGCTGCGTGGACAGGTCGATGGCCGGATTGGTGTGGCGATCGGCGCTGGTGGTGACAGAGATTCCTCGAAACGCCCGCTCATGGGAGCGGAAGCAGCGAAGGGCGCAGACTTTGTTGTGGTGACTGATGACAACCCGCGCACCGAAGACCCGGCAGCGATCCGCGCAGCGGTGCTGCAAGGCGCACGCGACGCAGAAACGGCAGCCGAGATCATCGAGGCAGGCTCCCGCGCGAGGGCGATCGACGCGCTCGTCGAGTGGGCAAAGCCCGGCGATGCCATCATTGTCGTGGGTAAAGGCCACGAGGTTGGACAGATCATCGGCGACACCAAGCACCATTTTGATGACCGCGAAGAGATGCGGCGCGCACTTCGCGCCCGCCGAGAGAAGAGGAACGCATGATTGCACTGACGCTTCGCCAGATCGCGGAGATCACCGGAGGACACTTGAGCTCGGAGGCTGATCCGGACGCCTCGGTGACCGGGTTTGTGGAGTTTGATTCCCGCAAGATCGGCCCCGGCGGGCTATTCGTTGCGTTCCCGGGTGCGAACGTGGATGGCCACGACTTTGTGGGCAAGGCGGCTGCGGCGGGTGCCACGGCGTCGTTGACCACGAGGGAAGTCGGTCGGCCGGCTGTGGTCGTCGAGAAGCGACCGCCCAGTGCCGACGACAACTCGGACCTGGCGGTCAACGATCCAACTGGCTCTGCAGCAGGCGTGGTGGATGGAATGTCGAAGTTGGCGGCCTATGTCGCCCGCGAGCTGACGGACAACCACGGGTTGCGGATCATCGGCGTGACTGGTTCTGCCGGCAAGACCTCGACGAAGGACCTGATCGCGGCGGTGCTGCAGCGCGCGGGTGAGACGGTGGCGCCTCCGGGGTCGTTTAATAACGAGATCGGCCACCCGTACACAGTGCTGCGCTGCACGGAGGAGACGAAGTTCCTCGTCGCGGAGATGTCGGCGCGCGGTATCGGCCACATTGCGCACTTGGCCACGATTGCACCACCGCAGATCGGTGTGGTGCTTAACGTGGGCTCGGCGCACCTGGGGGAGTTCGGCTCCCGCGAGAACATTGCGCAGGCCAAGGGCGAACTCGTTGAGGCGCTGCCTGCAGATGGCATCGCGGTGCTCAACGCCGACGACGACCTGGTCAACGCGATAGCTCCGCGGACGAAGGCACGCGTGGTGCGCTTTTCCGCCAACGGCAATACGGCAGCGGATTACTACGCCACCGATGTGGAACTGGATGCGGTGGCGCGTGCGTCGTTTATCATGCACACCCCGAAGGGCGATCCGCAGCGCGTAACCCTCAACGTGTTCGGTGCCCACCAGGTGGGCAATGCGCTGGCTGCAGCTGCAGTCGGCATTGAATCGGGCATGGATGCCGCAACTGTCGCGCAGGCGTTGTCTGATGCGCACTCCGTGTCGGTCAACCGCATGGACGTCAACACCCGCGCCGATGGCGTGACCGTGATCAACGATGCCTACAACGCCAACCCTGAATCGATGCGGGCTGCCATTGCCGCGTTGGGTTACACCGCCGCGGCGCGCCCAGGTGTGCGCTCCGTTGCGGTGCTGGGGGAGATGGGCGAACTTGGCGCCGGTGCGGAACACGAGCACGCGGCGCTTGCCGATGAGTTGGCGCGCTACAGCGTCACCGACCTCATCACTGTCGGGAATAATGCGTCGATGGAAGCGCTGGCCGAGCGTGCTGAGCAATTCGGCATCCGCACCAGCAGCGTCGCCGATGCTGCCGAAGCCAGCGAGGTAGTGCGCGAACTGTTGGCTATGCCGCCAGCGGGTATCGACGACTGGCAGTCGCGCACCGACCGCGATGTCGTGCTGGTAAAAGCATCAAACGTTGCGCGACTGTGGGCAGTGGCCGAGGCGCTACTGCAAGGGCATACGCTTAGATAGTTCAACATGAATAACGAAACAGCAGCGAGGTAACACTTCATGGTTCAAGTCATTTGCGCCGGGATTCTTAGTTTCCTGGTCTCGATTTTTGTGACCCCGCTGCTCATTAGATATTTCCATCGCCGCGAGATGGGGCAGGAGATCCGCGAGGACGGCCCGAAGTCGCACGCCCGCAAGCGTGGCACGCCAACAATGGGCGGCATCGCTATTTTGTTAGCAATCGCGCTTGGCTACGTCGGCGGCAGTCTCTCAGCGTTGGCTACGGGCCACACGGCGTTTACTGCCTCGGGCCTGATCGTGCTGGGGCTTACGCTGTCGCTCGGCCTCGTAGGTTTTGCCGATGATGGCATTAAGTTGTTCATGCACCGCAACCTTGGCCTCAATAAGACAGCGAAGCTTGTGGCGCAGTTTGTCATTTCGATCGCCTTCGGGCTGCTTATCTTGCAGTTCCCGGACGAGAACGGTCTGACACCTGGCTCGACGTTCTTGTCGTTCGTGCGCGACATCGACACGATCAACCTCGCCATCGGCGGGGGTGTGGTGGGCACCATCATCTTCCTGGTGTTCATCTACATCCTGCTGGCCGCGTGGTCGAATGCAGTGAACCTGACTGACGGTCTCGACGGGTTGGCCGCTGGTACGACGGCACTTGTGATGGCTGCCTACTCGGGCATTACGTTCTGGCAGTTCCGTAACTCTTGTGACGCTGTCGCGACCGCTGGCTGTTACTCGGTGCGCGACCCGTTGGACCTGGCTATCCTCGCGGCGGCCGGTTTTGGTGCCTGCGTGGGTTTCCTGTGGTGGAATGCCGCACCCGCGAAGATCTTTATGGGGGATACTGGCTCGCTGGCACTCGGTGGCCTTGTTGCGGGCCTGTCGGTTGCTTCGCGCACCGAGTTGCTGATGGTTGTCATCGGCGCGTTGTTCGTCCTGGAGGCCGCCTCCGTGGTGATTCAGGTTGCGTCCTTCAAGACCACCGGCAAGCGAGTGTTCCGCATGGCGCCGTTCCACCACCACTTTGAAAACGGCGGCTGGCCAGAGACTGCCGTGGTGGTACGTTTCTGGATCATTTCCGGGATGTCGGTCATGCTTGGCCTCGCCGCGTTTTATGGTGAGTGGCTCTCGTTGAACGGAGCGGGCCTGTGACGCTGCCAGATCATGTTTTAGTCGCCGGTGCTGGTGTTTCTGGTCTCGGCGCAGCGCACTTGCTGACGAAGGCGGGTGCGAATTGCACGGTTGTCGACGACAACCCGGATGGGCGCGCAGCCGCTACCGCAAAAGGCTTCGCGGTGTGTTCCAGCGCTGAAGCGCGCGAGCGCTTCGCTGACACTGGCCTTGTGGTCACCTCGCCCGGGTGGCGACCTGATACGCCATTGCTTGTCGACGCCACCGCCGCCGGCATCGACGTCATCGGCGATGTTGAACTGTGCTTCCGCCTTGACCGCGCCGGCGTGTTTGGCGCACCGAGGACGTGGCTCGTCGTCACGGGCACCAACGGCAAAACCACGACTACGGGCATGCTGGCGGCGATGATGACCGAAGTCGGCGCCGACTCCGGCTGTATCGCACGTGCCTGCGGCAACATCGGCACCGCGGTCGGAGAGGTGCTGCTTCTCGACGAACACGTCGATGTCCTCGTTGCCGAACTGTCCAGCTTCCAGCTGCACTGGTCCTCCGAGCTCGTGCCGGATGCTGGCGTGCTGCTGAACCTGGCTGAAGACCACATTGACTGGCACGGCTCGTTTGCGGAATACGCCGCGTCGAAGGCGAAGGTATTGCAAGCAACGCATGCGGTTGCAGGTATCGACGATACGGAGGTGCAGCGTTTAGCTGAGCAGACTGGTCGCGACGACATCATCGGGTTCACACTTCAAGAGCCTGGCGACAACCAGGTCGGTGTTTCGGGCGGCAGGATCGTGGCCAAACTCGGCGGCGAAACTATCGACGTTGCAAGTGCCGACGGCATCGAGCCCGCCGGAGCCGCCGGTCTGCTTGACGCACTCGCGGCCGCTGCGGTGGCGTTGACCCAGGGGGCCAAGCCGCATCACATCCAGCGGGCACTGGAGAAGTACCGCGTGGCCGGTCACCGTGGGGCGGTGGTGCACTCCGGCGGCGGTGTGGATTGGGTGGATAACTCCAAGGCCACGAACCCGCACGCGGCGGATTCTGCGCTCACCGGTGCGGGCACGGTGGTGTGGGTCGCGGGAGGACAGCTCAAAGGCGCTGCCGTCGACGGTGTCGTCAAAGCACACGCTGATCAGTTCCGCGCCGTTGCTCTGCTCGGTGTGGATCGTGAGCTCATCCGCGCGTCGGTCAACGCGGCCGCCCCGGACGTTCCGGTGTTTGTCTCCGACTCCACGGATCCGGAACAAGCCATGGATGAGGTTGTTGCGTGGGCGGCGACCCAGGCGCAGCCGGGCGATACGGTGCTGTTGGCGCCGGCGGCTGCGAGCTTGGATATGTTTTCGGGCATGTCAGCGCGTGGCGACGCCTTCGCAGCGGCAGCGATGCGACACTGGAGCCCGGATAACAAGTAAGCTCAACTTCACGTTGAGACTTCTCGAATGAAAGGGCAGCTGCATGGCGGTGCAACAGGGGACAACGCGGCGTGCCCCGCGATCGACCGAGCCAACCTCAAAATTGGCACTTAAGGTGCGCAAATTCGAGGAGTTTCTGGATTCCCGGCCGCTCATCGACTACACCATGATCCGCAGCATTGTCCTGGTGCTTGCAGGTCTTGGTGTGGTGATGGTGATGTCGTCGTCAATGGCGACGTCGTTCGCAGATTCCGAGAGCGTCTGGGGCGTGGCCATCCGCCAAACCGTCATGGTCATCGGTGGCCTGATCGCGTTTTGGGTGGCGCTGAAAACGCCGCCTGAGCGGCTGCGCAGCTTCTCCGCTGTCCTGATGGCCGCTTCCGTTATTTTGCTGATCTTGGTGCTCACGCCCTTGGGCACCGGCCGCGAAGAGGTAGGTTCCCAGTCGTGGATTGTGCTGGGCCCGCTGCGCCTGCAGCCATCGGAGGTGGCCCGTGTGGCTATCGCGATGTGGGGCGCGAAGGTGCTCGAACACAGAAATCCGCAACGTTTGTTCCAGGCCAACAACGGTTTCCTCGCGTTCTTTATCGTGGCTGCAATCTGTGTCGCGCTGATTGCCGCACAGGGCGACATGGGTATGGCTTTGTCGTTCGCGGTTGTGGTCGCCTTCATCCTGATCTTCGCGGGTGTGCCAAAGAAGGCAATCGTTTACCTGGGAATTGGTGGCGCGTTCTCACTGATTGTGGCGTTCTTGTCCGGAGGTTTCCGCTCTGCGCGTTTCCACGTGTATTTCGACGCACTGCGCGGCCACTTCGATGACACGCAAGGTATTGCGTTCCAATCCCACCAGGGCTTTTTGTCGCTCGCAGACGGCCACATTTTCGGTGTCGGTCTTGGCCAGTCCCGCGCGAAGTGGTTCTACCTGCCTGAGGCACGCAACGACTTTATTTTCGCGATCATCGGCGAAGAGCTCGGCCTGTGGGGCGGCACCTTGGTTATTTCCCTGTTCGCGTTGCTGGGCTTTTTCGGTTTTCGTACCGCTCGGCGTGCGCAGTCGCAGTACCAGACGCTGATGGCGGCGGCGCTGACGGCAGCGGTTGTTTCGCAGGCGTTTGTCAACATCGGCTACGTCATCGGTCTGCTGCCGGTGACCGGCATTCAGCTGCCGATGCTCTCTGCTGGCGGTACCTCGGCTGTGATCACCCTGGGGGCGATGGGTGTGTTGGCAAACGTGGCTCGCCACGAGCCGGATGCGATTTCCGCGATGCAGAACTACGGCCGCCCAGTGTTCGACCGCATGCTTGGCGTCCAGGAGCCCCGTCCGATCACACAGCAACGCCAGCCTCGCGAGCACCCACGTGAGCAGGTACAGCGCAATCACCGCCCGACGGCGCCGGTGCGTCAAGCCACTGGTGGGCCGCGCCGCGTGCGTAGATAGCAGGAGGATTACATGAGTGAACTCAACGTCGTCTTGGCAGGCGGCGGCACCGCAGGCCATATTGAGCCGGCGCTCGCCGTGGGGGAGGTGTTGCGTGATCAGTTCGGTGCCAATGTTGTCGCGTTGGGCACGGAGCGTGGTTTGGAAACCACGATTGTTCCCGCCCGCGGTTTTCAGTTGGCGTTGATTGATCCGGTGCCCATTCCGCGCAAGAAGCCGTGGAAGTTGGCTGCGGTGCCGGCGAAGCTGCTGCGTTCGGTCAATCAGGCCAAGGAGGCGATGAAGTCTTCGGGTGCTCAGGTGGTGCTCGGTACCGGCGGGTATGTGTCCGCGCCGGCGTACTTGGCGGCGAAGTCGCTGCGGCTGCCGTTTTTCGTGCTGGAAACCAACGCGCTTGCGGGCATGGCGAACAAGCTTGGGGTCAAGCTCGGCGGCGTGGGCTTGAATGCGGTGGCGAATTCGGGCATGGCTGGCGATGTCGTCGGTATTCCGGTGCGCCCTGGTGTCGGAGTGGATCCGGACGGGGCGAAGCGCGAGCGTGGCTTGCGCACGTGGGGGCTGGATCCGGAGAAGACCACGGTGTTGGTTACGGGGGGTTCTCAGGGTGCGGTGAGTATCAATACGGCACTCGCTGGCGCGGTTGAGCGTATTACCGCTGCGGGTCACCAGGTGTTGCACGCCTATGGGCGCAAAAATGATGCCCCTGCACCCCACGAGGGTTATACGGCAGTGCCGTACATCGACGACATGGAGGCGGCGTACGCGGTCGCAGATGTTGTTGTGTGTCGCTCCGGTGCGATGACGGTTGCGGAGAACTCTGCGGCTGGTGTGCCGGCGATCTACATCCCGTTGCCGCATGGCAATGGCGAGCAGGGGTTGAACTCGGCACATTTGGTTGCCACAGGGGCGGCATTGCGTATCGACGACGCCGAGCTCAACGGCGACGTACTCGTCGAGAAGCTGCTGCCTTTGCTCAATAACGACGATGCGCGTGCCGAGATGCGTCGCGCAATTGCTCAATCCGGTGCCGGCAATGTTGCCGAGGACCTCGCGCGCCGCATTGCTGATGCGGCTGGAAAGGAAAACTGATGACGGATCTCTCACGCGTGCACCTCATTGGCATCGGCGGTGCTGGCATGTCGGGCGTGGCGCATATCTTGTTGGACCGAGGCGCAACCGTGACTGGCTCTGACGCGAAGGACTCCCGTCCGGTTCGCGCACTGAAGGCCAAGGGCGCGAAGGTGGCGCTTGGCCACGACGAGGCCAACTTGGAACTTTCTGGTGAGCTTCCCACCGCGGTGGTGACGAGCTTTGCTGCTATCCCGCAGGACAACCCCGAACTCGTCCGCGCCAAGCGGGAGGGGATTCCGCTGCTGCGCCGCTCGGACCTGCTGGCCGAGTTGATGGAGGGCCGTACTCAGCTGTTGCTCGCTGGCACGCACGGCAAGACTTCGACGACGTCGATGGCGGTCGTGGCGCTGCAAGCAGCAGGGAAAGACCCGTCGTTCGCGATCGGCGGGCAACTCAACCGTGCCGGCACGAACGCTCATCACGGCCAGGGAGAGGTTTTTGTCGCGGAGGCCGACGAGTCGGACGCGTCGCTGTTGCGTTACTCCCCAGATGTCGCCGTGATTACGAACATTGAGCCGGATCACCTGGACTTCTACGGCACGCGTGAGGCGTATTTCAAGGTGTTCGATGATTTTGCGGACATTGCGAAGAACATCGTGGTGTGCCTTGATGACGAACACGCCGCAGCTTGCGGTGAGCGCGCAATCGAGCGTGGTCTGACGGTTTACGGATACGGCACTGAAGAAGCCGCGAAGCGCCACCCGAGCGTGCCGGCAGCGGCGGTGATTACCGAAGAGCGCCAGGAAGGCGAGCACACCGCAGTCGGTGTGCGTTTGCGCACGCCTGATGTGTCCGGTGAGGTCACCTACAGTATGGCTATCCCGGGCCGCCACATGGTGCTCAACTCGGCAGCAGCGCTGCTTGGTGGGGTACTCGTCGGCGCGAATCCGGAGAAGCTCGCCCAGGGGCTCAGCGAGTTCACGGGCGTGCGCCGTCGTTTCGAGTACAAAGGCAGCGTCGGCGAGACTCGCGTGTACGACGACTACGCCCACCACCCGACCGAGGTCGAGGCGGTGCTTACCGCGGCCCGCGACAAGGTGGAGGCAGAAGGCAACGGTGCGCGTGTGGTCGTGTGCTTCCAGCCACACCTGTACTCGCGCACCCAGGAGTTCTCTAGCGAGTTTGCTAAGGCATTGTCGCTGGCAGACGAGTGCGTGCTGTTGGATATCTACGGTGCCCGCGAAACCCCGGTTGAGGGTGTGACCTCGCGCATTATTAGCGACGAAATGACCATCCCGGTGCACCTTGAACCGGACTTCTCTGCTGCCCCTGCAACCGTTGCGTCCGTGACCGAGCCGGGTGACTTGGTGCTCACGATGGGGGCGGGCAGTGTGACCATGCTGGCAGACGAGATCCTGGATGCGTTGGCGGGCAAGTAATGTCCACGAAAGTTCCCATGCCTGATTCAACCGAGGAGCAGCCGAAGCACCGGAAGATCCCGTACGGTGCGATCGCAGCAACGGTGGCCATTGTTGTGGCTGTGTGCGCGGCCGTGCCGTTCACGCCGCTGATGAGCGTGAACGATATTGCCGTCGAGGGGTCCGTGAACCTGCCCGAGGAGGAAGTACGCAATCTCACCGGGATTGATTACGGCACGCCGATAGGCAAGGTGAAGCCGCGCCGAGCCGCCGAGAATGTTGCCGCAAACCCCTGGGTGGATTCCGCAACAGTGTCGCGCGCGTGGCCGAACGGCGTCAGTGTGGAGATCACAGAGCATGATCCGGTGGCGTGGGTGGACATTGATGGCCAGCCGCACCTGATCGACCGGGAGGGCCGCGATTTCATCGTTGCGGCGCCGCCCGCAGGCGCTGTGGAGATCCAGGGGGTGGCCCAGGAGCGGTTTGCGCAGGCGGTGGAGGTGGCGTCGTCGATTAGTGATGTTGCCCGGCCTCGCGTCCGCGCGCTCAAAGCCAACGGTGACTACACCTACACGCTCGTGCTTGACGACGACCGCGTAGTCCAGTGGGGAGCTGCAACCGACAATGCGAATAAGGCGCTGGCGCTCGAAACCGTGCTCCAGTTGGAAGGCCACGAGTTCAATATTTCTAACCCCGAGTTGGTGACCTCGCGCTAAAACCCCAGGTCACAACCCTAAAGTACAGGTTTAGGGTTGTGACACGCCGGGCGAGAACACAAAAAATGCTTCGCTTTCAAACATGATGGGACGCAACTGAACACCCGAGTTTTGAAAGGCGAGACTTACGCTATGACTTCTCCCGCCAACTACCTCGCCATGATCCGCGTCGTCGGTGTCGGCGGGGGCGGCGTCAACGCTGTGAACCGAATGATTGAGGAGGGGTTGAAGGGCGTCGAATTCGTCGCCATCAACACTGACTCGCAGGCGCTGCTGTTTACCGATGCCGACACCAAGCTCGACATTGGTCGAGAAGCCACCCGTGGGCTGGGTGCAGGCGCGAACCCCGAGGTTGGCCGCACTTCCGCCGAGGACCACAAGCAGGAGATTGAGGAGTCCCTGAAGGGCTCCGACATGGTCTTCGTTACCGCAGGCGAAGGCGGCGGCACCGGTACTGGTGCGGCCCCGGTCGTCGCAGGTATTGCAAAGAAGATGGGCGCACTGACCATTGGTGTTGTGACCCGCCCGTTCACCTTCGAGGGCAAGCGCCGTACCCGCCAGGCGCTGGCTGGCATTGAGAACCTGAAGGAAGTTTGCGACACCGTCATCGTGATCCCGAACGACCGCCTCCTGCAGCTGGGAGACGCGGAGCTCTCCATGATGGAAGCGTTCCGCGCGGCTGACGAGGTGCTCTACAACGGTGTTCAGGGTATTACCAATCTGATCACCATCCCGGGCATGATCAACGTCGACTTTGCGGACGTGCGCTCCGTTATGGCTGACGCTGGCTCCGCGCTCATGGGCGTCGGCTCTGCGCGCGGCGAGAACCGTGTGATGACCGCAACTGAGCAGGCCATCAACTCCCCGCTGCTGGAGACCACCATGGAGGGTGCCAAGGGCGTGCTCATCTCCGTCGCCGGTGGCTCCGACCTCGGCCTGATGGAAGTTAACAACGCTGCTTCCATCGTGGAGGAGAAGGCCGACGACGATGCCAACATCATCTTCGGCACGATTATCGACGACAACCTGGGCGACGAGGTCCGCGTGACCATCATCGCCACTGGCTTCGACGAGAAGGCCAACGCCCGCCCTGCCGAGGACGCCCCGCAGGCAAGCGTCATCGCTCCAGCCGAGGAGCTCGAGTCCCAGCCGGAGAAGCCGGCCGAGCCACGCACTGAGACCCGGACCGAGACCCGCGCCGAGCAGCCGTCGGAGAGCTACCAGGCTCGTCACCGCTACGAGCCAAACCGTGGCCTGTTTACGGACCGTGAGGACTCCCGTCCGCGCCGCGACGAGGAGTTCGGCGGCGGCTTCGACGATTTGGATGTGCCTGATTTCATGCGCTAGTTAGACTGGCTGGCATGCCAGATCTTTCCAACCGCCCCGTCCGCATGGTGTTTACTTCCCGAGCTGGCGGGGTTTCGCGTTCTCCGTACGATGCGTTCAACCTGGGAACGCATGTTGGCGACGACCCAGCCGACGTCGCCGCGAACCGTCAGCGTCTCGCCGACATCTTGGGCCTTCCCGCCGAGCGTTTCGTGTGGATGGAACAACTCCACACCAACACCGTCACCGTGGTCGACGGGCCTGCGGATGAGCCGGTTGCGACCACTGACGCGATCGTGACTCGCAAGAAAAACCTCGCGCTGTGCGTGCTGGTTGCGGACTGCACCCCCGTGCTGCTGTCCGACCACAGCGCAGGTGTGATCGCCGCAGCCCACGCGGGCCGTATGGGAGCTCGCAACGGCATTGTGCGCCGCACCGTCGAGGAGATGGTGGCGCTTGGCGCAGCCCCGGAGCGTATCCAGGTGCTGCTCGGGCCGGCGGCGGCAGGTGAGTCCTATGAGGTGCCTGCCGAGATGGCTGCGGACGTCGAAAAGCATTTGCCCGGCTCGCGCACAACCACCAAGCAGGGGACCGCGGGCATCGACGTCCGTGCCGGGCTTGTGCGCCAGCTCATGGGCATGGGCGTGACCCACATCGATGCGGATCCGCGCGATACCATCACCGATGCCGACTTCTTCTCCCATCGCCGCGAGGGCGTCACCGGACGTCAGGCCGGCGTGATTTGGATGCCAGATGCATAACCTCGAAAAAGTAACCCAGCAGATTCACGACGCCGAGCGTGCCGCAGGTCGCCCGGAAGGCAGTGTGCGACTGCTACCTGTGACCAAGTTCCACCCGGTGGAGCGCATCATCGAACTTGCCGACGCAGGCATCACCCTCGTCGGCGAAAACCGCGAGCAGGAAGCACGCGCGAAGGCAGAAGCTCTGGACGGCCGTTGCGAGATCGCGATGATCGGCCAGATCCAGTCCAAGAAAGCCAACGCTGTGGCGCGCTGGGCCGCGCAAGTACACTCGCTTGACTCTGTGAAGTTGGCGCACGGCCTCGACCGTGGCATGGCGCTTGCCCTCGAGCGCGGCGACCGCACCACGGACACCCTGCCGTGCCTGATTCAGCTTTCCGACGACGGCGATACCGCCCGCGGCGGCGCCTCCTACGATGACGTTGCCGACATCATCGAAGCAGTCGAACACTCCGAACACCTTCGCCTCGACGGGTTCATGGTCGTGCCACCGCTGGACTCTGATCCCGAGGCGGTGTTTCGGAGGGCGCGTGCGCTTGTCGACGACACCTCCGCACGCCTCGGCCGCGACCTCATCTTGTCGGCCGGCATGAGCGGCGATTTTGAGACCGCAATCGCGTGCGGATCCGATCTCGTGCGTGTCGGAACAGCGCTGCTTGGACCCCGCCCCGTAGGCTGACCTTCATCGCAAAACCACCCCCAAGGAGCCCCACTATGTCCTTCTTTGGCAGCGCAAAAGAATTCTTCGGCCTCGGTCCGATCGAGAACAACGAGGACGACGCCTACTTTGAGGATTCGCGCTACTCCGAAACTTCCTCGACTGCTGGCGCTGGCGCGTACGACCGTGCTGAGCGTCCGTCGCGTTATGAGCGTGACCACCGCGAGGTGTCGTCGACACGCGCCAGCTACCGTCCGACCCCGCGCATCGTCAACGTGTCTCCGCGTAATTACAACGATGCCAAGGAGATCGGCGAGCCGTTCCGCGATGGCGACGCAGTGGTTATGGATCTGACCGACCTGGATACCGCCGACGCGAAGCGCATCGTCGACTTTGCTGCTGGCCTGTGCTTCGGCCTGCGCGGCAGCATGCACAACCTGTCCCGTGGTGAGGACACTCGCAAGCGCCTGTTTGCCATCGTCCCGGAAAACGCCAACGTGGACAAAGATACGCTGAAGCGCTCCGCGGGCCTGCGCTAGACAACCTGTAGGGTGTGAACGCGTGGCACTTATCGGAGCAATTCTTTACGCCGTCATCGGCATCTACTCGCTGATTGTCGTCGTGCGCATCATCATTGAGATGATTCAGGCATTTTCGAAGCACTTCGACCCGCCCCACTGGTTCATCATGGTGGCGGAACCACTGTTCAAAATTACCGACCCTCCAGTGTTTGCATTACGCAAGCTCATCCCCCCGTTGAGGTTGAACGGGGGAGTAGGGCTCGATGTGAGCGTGATCGTGCTTTTCCTGGCACTTTCCCTGCTCCAGATGGTTATCCGGGCGACGATGATCGTTCCGGCACTGCATTAGCGCGCTGTCATGTGCGTTGTGTAGACGAAACAGTTACAATTCAGCAGACAAATTAAGTACGTTCCCGTAACGTGGGGCGCATTCGCGACCCGCAGACGCGGGTCCGTTACAAGAACATGAAGGGAACGCAAATGCCGTTGACGCCAGCTGACGTGCACAATGTCGCTTTCAGCAAGCCCCCGATTGGCAAGCGGGGCTACAACGAGGACGAAGTTGATCAGTTCCTCGACCTGGTTGAAGACGCGCTTGCACAGCTCCAGGATGAAAACGAAGAGCTCCGCGCACGACTCGAAGAGGGTGGCGCTGGCGTAGCGGCACCGGCAGCAGCCGGTTCTTCCGCAGACGAGGCTGCAATCCGCCGCGAGGTGGAGCAGAAGATCCGCGCTGACTACGAGGCGCAGCTGCGTTCCGCGAAGGAAGCCAAGGACAAGGCTGAGGCTGAGGCTAAGGCTGCCAAGGAAGATGCGGCAGCAGCCCGCAAGCAGGCTGAGGAAGCTCGCGCACAGGCTGCGAAGCGTCCGGCTGAAGGCGTGTCCAAGGCGGTCAACACCGCCCCGCAGAAGGCAGAGCCTTCGCAGGATTCGCACATCCAGGCTGCCAAGGTGCTCGGCCTTGCACAGGAGATGGCAGACCGTCTGACCAGCGATGCCCAGGCAGAGGCAACCTCCATGCTGGCAGACGCACGCAGCGCTGCAGAGCGTGAGGTGGCCGAGGCTGAGGCGAAGTCCAAGAAGCAACTGCAGGACGCTCAGACCCGCTCCCAGTCTCAGCTGCAGGAGGCGGAGACTCGCGCCAAGCAGCTCGTCGCCGAGGCCCAGAAGAAGGCCGAGGAGACCACTGGCGAGGCTGCTTCCCGCGCCGAGGCCCAGATCCGCCAAGCGGAGGAGAAGGCCAACAAGCTCAAGGCAGATGCAGAGCGCAAGCACACCGAGATTATGAACACGGTGAAGCAGCAGCAGACTGCGCTGGAGAATCGCATTGCGGAGCTGCGCACCTTCGAGCGCGAGTACCGTACTCGCCTGAAGACGCTGCTTGAGTCCCAGCTCGAGGAACTCGAGGCCCGCTCAACTACGGCGCCGAACGAGAAGTAAAACCTCAACGCCCGGGAGTGCTACACTTCCGGGCGTAACGCTTTGATCCGGCTATCACCGGGGAGCATTCCGGAAGAACGGCATTACGCTTATTAGAACCGGACGTTAAATGGGAAGACGTCACTTCCTTCACCACAAATGAAGTGGGGGCTTTCGCCCCAAGCAGGGTGGTACCGCGCAGCACATGCGTCCCTGCAGATTGTGTGTGGAGGAGTGTCATGGTTGGCAACGTCTACCCTAAGGTCGATATGACCGGAGGCAGCGACAAGTTTCCCGAGATGGAACGCGCTGTGCTCGACTACTGGAACAAGGATGAAACGTTCCAGGCATCGCTTGAGCAGCGTGAAGGTTGCGAAGAATACGTGTTCAATGACGGCCCGCCGTTTGCTAACGGTCTGCCGCACTACGGCCACCTGCTGACGGGCTACGTCAAGGACATCGTTCCGCGCTACCGCACGATGACCGGCTTCCATGTGCCGCGTGTGTTCGGCTGGGACTGCCACGGTCTGCCTGCGGAGCTTGAGGCGGAAAAGCAGCTCGGTATCACCGACAAGGCTCAGATCGAGGACATGGGCCTGGAGAAGTTCAACGAATACTGCGCGAAGTCCGTCATGAACTACGCCGGCGAGTGGGAAGAGTACGTCACCCGTCAGGCTCGTTGGGTGGACTTTGAGAACGGCTACAAGACCATGGACCCGGAGTACATGGAATCCGTCATGTGGGCGTTCAAGGAGCTCTACGACAAGGGCTTGATCTACCAGGGCTTCCGTGTGCTGCCGTACTCCTGGGCAGAGCACACGCCGCTGTCCAACCAGGAGACGCGTCTCGACGATTCCTACCGCGACCGCCAGGACCCTACCGTCACCGTCACCATGCCGTTCACCGGCGGGCGCGCCGGCTACGCTGCGGAGAAGACGTGGGCTGAGCACCCTGAACTGCACGATGCGGCTGCGATCGCCTGGACCACCACGCCGTGGACGCTGCCGTCGAACTTGGCGTTGGCGGTTCACCCGGAGGTTGAATACTCGTTGGTGAAGCCGGGGGATGAGGGTGTCGTCGATACGCCATTGCTCTTGGCGACGAACCTGCTCGGCGCATACGCGAAGGAACTCGGCGAGTACGAGGTCATCTCCACGTTCACCGGCGCCCAGCTCGAGGGCCTGGAGTACGAGCCGGTATTCGATTACTTCCGCGATCATGAGAACGCGTTCATGGTGCTTAACGCGGACTACGTCACCACCGAGGACGGCACCGGTGTCGTCCACCAGGCGCCCGCCTTCGGTGAAGACGATATGTTCACCTGCCAGGACTACGGCATCGATTTGGTCATCCCCGTCGACGCCGACGGCAAGTTCACCTCGCTGGTTCCGGACTACGAAGGCAAGTTGGTCTTCGACGCGAACCGCGACATCATCCGCGACCTGCGCGCCAAGGGCCGTGTCGTGCGTGACCAGACCATCGTCCACTCTTACCCGCACTCCTGGCGCTCCGGCGAGCCACTGATCTACATGGCGCTGCCGGCTTGGTTTGTGAAGGTCACGGACATCCGCGACCGCATGGTCGAGCTCAACCAGGAGATCGACTGGATCCCGTCGCACATCCGCGATGGCCAGTTTGGCAAGTGGCTCGAAGGCGCTCGCGATTGGAACATTTCGCGTACCCGCTACTGGGGCTCCCCGGTGCCGGCGTGGGTATCCGATAACCCGGAGTACCCGCGCGTGGATGTCTACGGTTCCCTCGATGAGCTCGAGCGTGACTTCGGTGAGCGCCCCAAGTCGCTGCACCGTCCGCACATTGATGAACTGGTGCGTCCGAACCCGGACGACCCGACCGGTAAGTCCATGATGCGCCGCGTGCCGGACGTTTTGGATTGCTGGTTCGAATCCGGCTCCATGCCGTTTGCGCAGTACCACTACCCGTTTGAGAACCGCGAAGAGCACGACGCTCGTCAACCGGCTGACTTCATCGTCGAGTACTCCGGCCAGACCCGTGGCTGGTTCTACGTCCAGCACGTCCTGTCCACCGCGCTGTTCGATCGTGTCGCCTACAAGAAGGTCGTCGCCCACGGCATTGTGCTTGGTTCCGACGGACAAAAGATGTCCAAGTCGAAGGGCAACTACCCGAACGTCAACGAGGTTTTCGACCGCGACGGCTCCGACGCCATGCGCTGGTTCCTGATGTCCTCGCCGATCCTGCGTGGCGGCAACCTCATCGTCACCGAGCAGGGCATCCGTGAAGGCGTGCGTCAGGCGCTGCTGCCGATCTGGAACGCGTACACGTTCCTGCAGCTGTACTCCTCGGAGGAGGCTCAGTGGTCGGTGGATTCAGACAATGTGCTTGACCGTTACATCTTGGCCAAGACCCACGACTTGGTGGAGGCCGTGGGCGAGGCTCTCGACGACACGCGCATCGCCGATGCTTGCGATGAGGTGCGTCGCTTCGCGGACACCCTGACCAACTGGTACGTGCGTCGCTCCCGTGATCGTTTCTGGGAAGGCCAGGAGGCCCACCCGGAGGCGTTCAATACGCTTTACACGGTGCTTGAAGTCGTGACCCGTACCGTCGCGCCGTTGCTGCCGTACATCTCTGAGGTGATCTGGCGTGGTCTCACCGGCGGCCGTTCGGTGCACCTGACTGACTTCCCGAAGACAGACAACCTGCCGGCGGATGCTGACCTGGTCGCTGCGATGGATGCGACGCGTGCGGTGTGTTCGGCGGCGTCGTCGGTACGCAAGGCGAACAAGCTGCGTAACCGTCTTCCACTGCCGAAGCTCACTGTTGCTCTGCCAGAGGCTGATCTACTTGAGCCGTTCCGCTCCACCATTCGCGACGAAGTGAACGTCAAGGACGTTGAGCTCACCGCGGATGTGGACTCGGCTGGTTCGTTCGAGGTCGTCGTTAATGCGAAGATTGCTGGTCCGAAGCTGGGCAAGGATGTCCAGCGCGCGATCAAGAACGTCAAGGCTGGCAACTATGAGCGTCGTGGCGACGACGTGGTGGTCGACGGAGACATCGTGCTGACTCCGGAGCTCTACACCGAGCGTCTCGTCGCCGAGAACCCGGAGAGCACTGCGCGTGTCGACGCCGACGCCGCCGTCGGCCTCGTCGTCCTGGACACCAACGTCACTGAGGAACTCGAGGCTGAAGGCTGGGCCGCCGATGTCATCCGTGGCCTGCAGGATGCGCGCAAGCGTGAGGGCCTTGAGGTCTCCGATCGCATTGCGGTTGTGCTTGCGGTGCCGGCTGAGAAGGAGGAGTGGGCTCGTCGTCACGCAGAGCACATCGCCGCTGAAACGTTGGCAACCTCCTTCGATGTGGTCACCGAACCAGTCGAAGGCCATGATGTTGTCGACGGTGTGACCGCCACCGTTCGCAAGAATTAGGCGCTGACGGACTATGCCGCTGCATAGTGGATCCTGACCCGGACCACTATGCAGCGGCATAGTGTTTTTAGGGGCTAGCCGTGAAGCGTGAGGCCCCAGTGCTGCATTGCGCCGGCGATTTCCATGCCGCTGGTGAGCGTCTTGTTGTAGTCGCTGCCGTTCGACGTCACCCCTAGTGCCCATGCGTCCGTGCCGTCGAACGCGAAGATCGCGCCTCCGGAATCGCCTCTGTCAGCGATGTTGCGAAACACGAATTGGCCGGCCCTATCTACCTCGACGAATTTGCCGCAGGAGTAGCCAGTGGTGGCACCGAGACGGCAAATGGTCATGTTGCCTTGCCCCGCTTGGGCTGGGGTGATCCAGCCCTTCAATCGGGAATTTACGGGCAGTGCGGAATCCACGTACGGCTTGGCATCGTCGTAAATCTCAATCAGTCCGATGTCGGTGCCGATAAAGCCCGTGTTGTCGCGCTCGTAGAAGGATTCGACCATCTCGCCCACAACCAGTGACCCGCCGTATTGGTCATTGACGTAGAACTGGTCACCCACATCGCCGCAGTGCCCGGCAGTAACGATGAATGTGCGGTTTTCCCGCGACGCGATAAAACCAGTAGAGCAGTAGCTTTTGTTCACGTTGTAAATCTTCGCGCCAGGTACAACCTTGCCCGGAGCCTCGAGAAACAGCCAGTCCTGTTTGTTGTGATAGTAAATGCCCAGGTTGTCGTCCCTGCCGGTTACTCCCGCGCCGTTGTTTCGTGGGTCGATGCGTTGCGGATCCACGGCCTGTGCCTGTGGTTGCTGCGGCTGTGCGTGCTGTCGCTGTGCTTGCCTTGTGGGGCTGGATTCCGATTGCGGGGCGAGAAAGTTCTTGGGAGGGAAATAAAAATTGCTCACTTGGGCGTCGGAGCCGTCGATCGTGCAACGGAATGTGAATTCACCGATGTATTCGTCATTGCTGAGAAAACCGGAGATCTCGCTGTCGAACGTCTGTCCTGTGATTGCGTCAGTGGGCACTTCGTGTGCATAGACCGTTAGGGCGTCGTAGGCAACGCCGTCGGCGGTGGACGCGTTTCTGGCGGCGTTCTGACATAATTCGGCGACCTCAGTCGGTGTCAGTTTGGTCTCGGGAGCATCGGCGGCGATATCTTCTGCACCGGAACAGGCAGTGAGCGCAGTGAGCGTGGTCGCGGATGCGAGCGCTAGCGAGATTAACGTTCGGATGATCTTCACAGATGTCATGGTGACACATCGTGGCGACGAATGTGTCGACTATGCAGCGGCATAGTTTTTCGAACAAAGAACCGCCGTCTGCTCCAAACTATGCAGCGGCATAGTGAAAAAGCTGCGCAGCCAAGGTGGGGGAATGGCCTCTTTGAGTAGATTTGAGGAAAACTATTGACTCGAACACGCATGCGATATATAAAGGTGTCAATGTTTGTAAACAAGGGGTGTGAACATGACAGTTGCAGTGAGCCAGTGGGTGGCTGATCGAACGAATGATTTGTCGGCAGAGGTGCTCGAAGACCGGATTAAGGTCAACCACCTTTCGGCCAATCACCATCGTGCGCGGATGCTTGAAGCAGTCGGGCAGTTCGATGAGCAGGATCTCGCGTCGCAGTATGGGGAGAAGTCGACCGCGACGTGGTTGCGTAGGGAACTCAACCTGCCCGAACCGACGGCTTTTGAGTATGTGCGGGTTGCCCGGGGCCTGCGCAGGTATCGCCGGTTATTCGAGGCGTTTGAGTCTGGGGTGATGCCGTATTCGACGGTTCGTTTTCTCCTGCAGTTTCTGGACGAGCAAAACGAAGAGGAGCTTGTCGCTCTTGCGTTGTCTCTGGCGTTTTCGGACCTGAAACTTGTGCTCGCCGGTGCCGGGCCGAAAGACGATGAGCCGACCGAGCCCTTCGCCCGGGCCAGAGAGTGCGACGATGGCATGCTTGCGTTCGAGGCCCGTCTTCCCGCCGTGGCTGGGCAGAAACTTCTGACCGCGCTGAAAATGGCGCAGTTGGCCAGTTTTGGTCTGGAGGACGTCGATCCGGAGGATCTCAACGATCCTGAAAAGGTGCAACTGCTTATCGACGACGCCACCAACGCCAAGGATGCTGTCGCCTCTGAGCAGGATCGCGAACCACGGAAACGGACAAAGATCACCGCCGAAGACATCGCGAAGACGGTTTCGCGCTACGGGCCTCCGGAGAAACAGGACGTTTACGCAGCGTTGCTGGCCATGGTGGATATGGTGCGGGCTCACCCGATTAGTCCGCTTCGTAGCCCCGGTGTGCAGGTTAATCTCATGGTGAATCAGGGCGGGGGCTGTTGGATGCCCGAAAACCGTGCCGCACGGTCAGAGGATGTGCGAAGCTACCTCGCCAACGCGGTGGTGCGGCTGCACTTGATGGACAAACATGGGCTGACCATCAACGTCGGCCGTGCGCAGCGGTTCGCCACTGATGGCCAGGTGCAGGCGTTGCTAGCAACGTGGGGGTATCAATGTGCCATGCCTGGGTGCTCGCATCGCCGGTTTATTGAGATCCACCACATCCGAGAATGGGAGCATGGTGGCTCGACCAACATGGATAACCTCATTCCACTGTGCTCGAGTTGTCACTCGCAGGTTAGCCACGGGACGATCATAATTGAAAGCAGGGGAACCGACCTGTTCTTCACGTTTAACGATGGTGCGCGGTTTGTTTCCCGCGGGCGAGGGTTGCCGCGTCGCCTGGATTTCATCACGGGTACCTCATTCGATGAATGACGAAATTGGAACTCGGCGGTAGCGGTGGTGCACAGTGGTGGCATGACTCGCTGGGTGCTGCATATCGACATGGACGCGTTCTACGCGTCATGTGAGCAGCTCACCCGTCCCACGCTGAAAGGGCGGCCAGTGCTCGTTGCGGGTGTGACCGGCCGCGGGGTCGTGGCGGGCGCCAGTTACGAGGCAAGAAAGTATGGGGCGCGCTCCGCCATGCCAACACACCGGGCGGCACGTCTGGTGGGGCCAAAAGCAGTTCTTGTGGCACCCCGGCGGGCGGTGTACACGACCGCGTCGAGGCGAGTGTTCGAGGTGATTAGCAAGCACGTTGATGTGGTGGAGCAACTGTCCATCGATGAAGCCTTCATGGAGCCAGCTGAGCTCATTGGTGCTACCCCTGACGAGGTGCGTGAGTGGGCGAACCAGTTGCGCGCGGAGATCAAGGAGGAGACTGGCTTGCCGAGCTCGATCGGAGCTGGGTCGGGCAAGCAATACGCCAAGATTGGTTCGGGCCGCGCGAAACCGGACGGAGTGTTTGTCATCCCGCATGAAGAACAGTTAGAGATCCTGCATCCGATGCCGGTCAATGAGTTGTGGGGTGTGGGGCCGGTGACGGAGGCGAAGTTAGCGTCGGCGGGGATCGAGACGATTGGGGATTTGGCGGCGCTGACCGAGAAAGAACTCGATATCGCGATTGGTGGTGCGGTGGGCAAGCAGCTGTGGTGGCTTGCTCGCGGTGTGGATGAGCGGCCGGTTGCCCCGCGTGCTGTGGCGAAGCAGATCTCCTCCGAGCACACCTACCCGAACGATTTAACCCAGCCGTCGGAGGTAGACACTGCGCTGGAACGTGCGGCAGCGGATTCGCATCGACGGTTGCTCAAGGACGGGAGAGGGGCTCGCACGGTGACAGTGAAGCTGCGGATGGCGGACTTTCGCATCGAATCCCGCTCGGCGACCCTGCCGTATGCAACCGACGATGCGGAAACCCTGCTCGCAACGGCGTTTCGACTGGTGCGTTACCCGGACGAAGTCGGGCCAATCAGGCTTGTGGGGGTGTCGTATTCGGGCCTGGAGGATGCGCTGCAGGATGTGTTGTTTCCGGAGTTGGATCAGGAGATTGTGAAGCCGGCGCCGGTGGCGGAGGACTACGAAACTGGGGTGAGTGATCATGCCGCACCGGCTGGACTCGAGGTGGTCTCAGAGATGGGAGACACGCCAGGGCAGTGGCGCGCTACACAAGATGTATTTCACCCTGAGTTTGGGCACGGTTGGGTGCAAGGGGCCGGCAAAGGGTGGGTCACGGTGCGGTTTGAAACGCGCGCGACGGGGCCTGGCAGGGTCAAGAGCTTGCGTAGCGACGACCCCGCGCTCGTCCCGGCCGACCCCGTCGATTCGTTGGCGTGGGAGGACTGGCTGTCAGAGCAGTGAGCTGGGATTCACACCGGTGGCCAGGGCGGTGAGCAGTGCGATACGAGCTTGGCCGGGGGAGAGATGGCCGGCGGGCAGCGCGCCGAGGTCGCCGAGGGTAGAGCCGCCACCTGCGCCGCCGTAGGCGAAGGTCACTGCACCGTAGGGGGCAGAAGTGGCAATCACTACGGGGATGCCGCGGCGCAGCATGTCGCGAAGTGCTTCGCCGGTGCCGTCGGAGACGTTGCCGGCGCCGAGAGCCTCGACAACGACGCCGTCGGGGGACTTCGAGGCGACAAGATGTGCAACGGTGCCGTCGTCACCCGGCCACGCACGCAGGATCGGCACGAACAAGCCATCCAATGGCGCAGCGGGGACAGGCATAGGTCGGCGCAGTGAAACGGGGACGTCGAAGGCGTCCAGATCGGTAGTGTGCCGCTTGCGTAGGCCGCGTGCAGGCAAGGTTATGCCACCGAAGTGAACGAAGGCGCCACCGCCGCGTTGGGTGGCGGCCACCTCGATCGCGCCACGCAGGTTCGCGGGCCCGTCAGGGTGGGGATGATCGGCGGAGCGCATCGCACCGGTCAACACGACGGGCCGTTCATCGCGGTGGACGAGGTCTAACGCGAGGGCGGTTTCTGCCATGGAGTCGGTGCCGTGGGTGATGACGAGGCCGGTGAGGGTGTCGTCGTGAAGCAATGCGCTAGTGAGCGCACGAAGGCGGTCGATGTCGGCGAGCCCCATTGACGACGAATCCAGACTCGCGATCTCCCGAGTTTGCACGTCACGGGTTGTTTTGCTGCGGGCGACAAGTTCGTCGGCGGACAGGGTGGGCACCAGTGCGCCGGAGACATCGGCGGTGGAGGCGATGGTGCCTCCGGTGGAGACAACGTAGACGGTCATGTGCACCAGAGTGCCAGAAATGGGCTTCAGTGCAGTAACGTTGAGCAAGTCAATCAAGGTATGCAAGGAGAACACGTGAAAGCACAGCGATTTGCTGCGGCACTTGCAGCGGCCAGCCTCGCGCTGGGTCTGACCGCCTGCTCGGGCGAGTCCGACAACACGGAGAACACCACCACCGCAGCCGAACAGGCAAGCGCATCCGACGCAGCGCCCGTGGCAGAAATGCCCACCGCAGAAGAGCTCAACGCAGTCCTGCAGCGCGCTGCCGACCCGAACCTGCCCATCGCAGAACGCGCGAACACCGTCCAGGGTGGCGAAACCACGCCGGAACTGTTCGATCTGATGACCCAGTCTCAGCAGGAATCAGGCGCGAACTTCCAGGTGGTCAACCCGGTGTTGCCGGGCTACACCACCAACTCGGTGTTGGCGACGGTGAACTTCACCCGACCGGACGCGGAATCGCAGCTGGCTGAGGATGTGGAGTTTGTGTACGAGGAGGGCCACTGGAAGATCTCGCAAAGCTGGGCGTGCTTCCTGGTCAGCAACACCTTGCCGCCGGAGCAGGTGCCGGACATGTGCAACACCGGCGCACCGGCCGCACCGGCCGCACCGGCTGAGGCCCCGGCCGAAGCCCCAGCCGAGCAGGCGCCTCCGGCAGCTCCTGGCCTGTAAGTTAAGCGCCGTACCGCACAGCCCGCGTGATGTCTTGGACCACGCGGGTTGTTTGCTCCCCACCGGAGTACACCAGGTGGGTTGTCGCTTCCACCTCGCCTGACACTGGCAACGGGCGGGAGAAATCGACGGTGATGTGCCCCTTCGACGTGGTGGAAGAGGACTCCACCTCGATGTGCTGGCCGTTGAGGTCCCCGGCGGCATCGGCGTCGATCGTCATGTCCTTTTCCGAGGGGCGTTCCTCGATGTCGACGGCGAGGTCAACGGTGGAATCGGTAAGCGACTCGACAGTGTAGGTGGTGGTGCGCAACATCGTGTTGTCGCCGGCGACTCGGTTTTCCACCTTCCACACGCCACCCTCACCGATTGGTTCGGTGGGGAACACGACGTTTTGGGTGATCAGCGCCAGCAGGGCGGGCTCCACATGCTGCAGGCCGCGCTCCGGTGCTTCCGGTGGGGCGAGCAGTTTGATGGTGGAGATCTTCCCAGAGTCGTCGCCACGCCAGCTCATGCGGAAGCCTTCAGTGGCGGCGACGTCCTGGCCGATGTCCAGGTTGGAGTGTTTGCCGGAGCCGACGGTGAAGTCGATTCGTCGAGAAGCAGCTGCTTCTCCCTCGCCGGGTTCAGGTGCGTCACCAACCGAGATGTCCAGCGGCAACGTCGTGATCGCCACATCGCCGCCCCGGACCTGATCGCCCACTGTCTGCGCGACACCGGACGAGACCGCAACCGTGGTGGACCAGGGCTCGGCGTTCTCGGTGTACGACAACACGCGAGCATGTTCGCCCGTATCGACGACAGTGACACCCGGCTCGTCCACAGGGAACGCGGGCACGCCCTCGATCAGGTCTTCCTCGCCCGCGCATGCGGTGAGGGACAGTGACAAAGCAACGGCGGCAACGGCGGCAGTTAAACGAGACATCTTTAAGAACGTACCGCACGGCATACGCAGGGGTAGCGTCCGAGGCGCTAAGGTGGGACGGCGATGGAACAGGCAACGAAACCCCGCTCGACACCCCGCTACCTTGGTGTCGTGATCGCTGTGATGCTCATCGTGGCGGCGCTGGACCAGCTCCTGAAAATCATCATGGTCGCATGGCTGGAACCCGGAGTGCCCCACCCAGTGATCGGAGATTGGTTCCGCTTCTACCTGCTGTTTAACCCGGGCGCCGCATTTTCAATGGGGCAGAATTCGACGTGGTTATTCACCACCCTCCAACTTGCGTTTGTCATTGGTGCGCTGTGGTTTGGTCCTCGCATGTCCACACGTTGGGAGGCGTTTGGTCTAGCGCTGGTCGCAGGTGGCGCACTGGGCAACCTGTGCGACAGGTTGTTCCGTGAGCCTGGATTCTGGTTCGGACATGTGGTGGACTACATCTCCGTAGGCAGTTTCGCGGTGTTTAACCTGGCCGATGCTGCTATTACGGTCGGTGTGGTGGTGTTTGTCGTGGCCACCTTTGTTGCAGAGCGGAAGGGGGACAACGATGGGTAAGTTCCGGGCGCTTCCAGTGCCGGAAGGGCTGGACGGGATGCGTGTCGATGCTGCGATGTCGAAGCTGTTCGGTGTCTCCCGTGCCGTCGCCGCAGAAATTGCCGCGAACGGTGACGTGCTTGTTAATGGCACTGCTGCACAGAAATCGGAACGAGTCCACACAGGCGCCATGCTGGAGGTCACGCTGCCCGAGCCGAAGCGGGCGCCGCAGCCGGTCACCGAACTCGTTGAAGGTCTGGAGATCCTGTACAAGGATGCCGACGTCATCGCGGTGGATAAGCCTGTGGGCGTGGCGGCGCATCCGACCCTGGGCTGGGAAGGCCCCGATGTGGTCGGTGGGTTGCAAGCCATGGGATTCACGCTTCCCGATGCCGGCCCGCCGGAGCGCAAGGGCATCGTGCAGCGTCTCGACGTCGGCACATCCGGCGTCATGATCGTTGCCGCAAGCGTGCCCGCTTACTCCGCGTTGAAACGCGCCTTTAAAGAACGCACCGTGGACAAGACCTATAACGCGTTGGTGCAGGGGCTGCCGGACCCGACAGTCGGCACAATTGATGCACCGATCGGACGCCACCCTTCCGCTGGGTGGAAGTTTGCCGTCACGCAGGACGGCCGGCCGAGCGTGACCCACTACGAGGTAATTGAAGCGTTCCGCCGGGCGAGTCTCATCGAGGTGCACCTAGAAACGGGCCGGACCCACCAGATCAGAGTGCATATGTCCTCGGTGGGCCATCCCTGCGTGGGAGATCCGATGTATGGGTCGGACCCGACTCTGTCGAAGCAACTCGGGTTGAAGCGCCAGTGGCTGCATGCCACCAGCCTTGGGTTCGTCCACCCGCGTACCGGTGAATATATGGAGGTCACCTCCGAGTATCCGGAGGACCTTCGTGTGGCGCTTGATGCGGTCCGTAACGGGTAGGCGGGTCGTCGCAACGCTGCTTGCAGCTGTTGTTGCGCTCTCAGCGTTGTGGGCGATTGGCGTTGCGACGCCACCACTGCCATCTGTGCTGCAAGGCGACACCCTCGGGCCCGAAGACGGGGAAGAGAACTACAAGCAACGCGCCGACGACACCTTGCGTGCCGCCGACGCCCCCGCGTTCGCGCTTGTGACGTTCGATACAGCATTATCTGCTCACGATGCTGCGGTGACGGTTGCGCCGGCGCGCCGGGCGAGTGCTCTGGTCGCGGACGGCGGAGCGCCTATCGCGGTTGGTGAACCGCCGGCGGGGCAGCTACGTGACGAAATCTTCCAGCAAGCAACCACGCAGCCAATTGACGCAGTGATCGTTTACGGTTCAGGCGATGAACTCCGCGCAGTTTCCGAACAGCCAGCTGTTTTCGCCGTGGAAGTATTGCCTTCTGATGCTGTGTGGGGAGCGTTTGCATTGACCCGAAACGTCTCTGGGGGCCGTGTATAGTTTGCGGAGTTATATGCCTGCTACCGGGAGGAGACCCCTTGGCTTCCGAGACCAATCACTCGACCGCACGTCGCCGGCTGACACGCGTGAGCCTGGCAATTGTCACGTCGTCCGCACTGCTGCTCGGCGCGTGCGGATTCGGTGGCGATGGCAACGGCGAAGGCGAAGGTGACGGGCTGCAGCCCGGCGATTACACCGTCGTGTCCCAGGAAGGCGTCTCTGACAGTGTTGTCGTCTCCGGCAAGATTGAGCCGGTGCGCACGGTCAACATCACCTCCGCGGTGCAGTCTGAGGTAAAGAATGTTGCAGTGAAGGCTGGCGATAGGGTCCAGGCGCAGCAGTTCCTCGTTGCCATGAATACCGAGGAGCTGGAGCGCCAGTTGGCGGTCCAGCAAAAGCAGCAGGCGAACGCGCAGGCTGATGCGCAGGCCAACGTGCAGCAGGCGCAGCAGCAGCTGAACGCGTATCAGGCAAGCATCAATAACGGGACGCACCCGGCGATTGCTGCTGCTCAAGCGCAGGTCGACCAGGCGCAGGCGGCTTATAACGAAGCTGTTGCTGCAGAGGGTGGCCCGCGCTTGATCAACCGCGGCATGGCGGCTGTGGAGCAGATGGCGGGTCAGATCTCTTCGCTTGGCAATGCGACGGCAAAGCCGGGTGTTCCAGCACCACCGGCACAGCCGGCACAACCGGCACCGCAAGCTCCGGCGCAGCTCGCTGGTGGTTCGTTGAGCAAGCAGGAGGCTCAGGCGGCGCTGCAGCAGGCTCAGGCGGAACTTGAGTCCGCACGTGCGCAGGCGGCGCAGGAACGTGACCAGTTGCAGGCGCAGGTGAGCTCCGCTACCCGTCAGGCCGAGTCGGCGCAGCTTGGCGAGGGCGACGGCACCCTCGAATACCAAGTCCGTGAAGGCACCGTGTACGCCCCGATCGCGGGATTGGTGACCGAGGTTTCCGTGCACGAAGGCGACATCCCGCAAGGCAAATTGCTCAGTATTGCCGACGATTCCTCCCTGGTCATCCGGGCAGACGTCCGTGAGTCGGACGTGCCAAACATCTCTGTCGGGGACCGGGTTGATTTCACGTCGACCGCAACTGGCAAGAAGCAGTTCAAGGGCAAGGTCACGCGCATTGCGCCGGCCGCGAGCGGTTCTGGTTCTGCTGAGGTTCCTGGCATGGCGATGGGCGGCGGCGGATCGCAAAATTCGAGCGAGGTGACGTTCCCGGTCGAGATCGAAATCACCGGCGACAAGGAAGGTCTGCTGCTGGGTGGTACCGCGCGTGCGGAGATCATTACCGCTGAGGCGAAGGACGCGCTCAACGTCCCGCTCGACGCCGTGTATGAGGAGGACGGCAAGAAGAAGATTCTCGTCATGGCAACCGAGGGCGAAGATGCGACCTCTGGCAAGGTCGAGGAACGCATCGTGAAAACCGGTGCGTCCAACGACGTCGACATTGCCATTACGGGCGGCGACCTCAAGGCTGGCGATATTGTCGTGAACTGGCCGGACGAGTACCGCGAGCGTATTGGGGAGACCGTTGAGATCAACGACCCGAACTTCGACCCGGAGAAGGTCCGCGAGGCTCGCGAAGGCAAGAAGAAGCAGGACGGCGAGAAGGAGCAGCCGTAAGTGTTTCGCAGGAAAAAGCGTCCGCTTGACGACGACACCCTGACCGACACGACAGACACCCACGACCAGTTCTTCCTCGACGGCGAAGAAGACCCAGCCGATGAAGACGAACCGGTAGTTGAAACTGTCCCGGTGGAGGAAGTCGTCGATACGCAGCCGCGCATGGAGAACACCGGCAGGTTGATCGACATGCGCCGGATCGTGAAGACGTACAACGTTGGCGAGCCGAGCGAACTGACCGTACTGCACGGCGTGGATTTCTACGCTGAACAGGGCGAATTTGTTTCTATCGTGGGTCCTTCGGGCTGCGGTAAATCGACGTTGATGAACCTAATCGGCATGCTTGATCGCCCCACGGAAGGGGCATACGCGTTTAACGGCGAACCTGTGTACGCGAAGCAGGACAAGGAACTGGCGCATTACCGCAGCCAAAACATCGGATTCATTTTTCAGAACTTCAACCTCGTTGGCCGCATCGACGCGCTGCAGAACGTGGCCATGCCGATGATGTACGCCGGTGTGCCGAAGCGCGAGCGCGAGGAGCGCGCCGCCGAACTGCTGGATCGCATGGGCATGGGGGATCGGTTGCACCACAACCCCAACGAACTTTCGGGTGGCCAGAAGCAGCGTGTGGCAATCGCACGCAGCCTGGCCAATGACCCAGGGCTGCTGCTTGCCGACGAGCCCACGGGTGCCCTGGATTCCAAAACCGGACGCATGGTCATGGATCTGTTCCACGAACTCAACCAGGAACTGGGCAAAGCCATCGTGTTTATTACCCACAACCCGGAGTTGGCTGAAGAAACCGGCCGGATCGTGGAAATGATGGACGGAAAAATCGCTCGTGTGCGCCAGCCGGGTGGGGTGAACTAGGTGAATATTCGCGAATCGCTACGGTTGGCGCTGTCCAGCCTGAATACCAACAAGTTGCGCTCGCTGCTGACGCTTTTGGGCATCATCATCGGCATCATGGCCGTGATCATCATCATGACGTTGGGCCGTGCCCTCGAGAACGATGTGATGGGTGGTCTGGAAGACGCCGGCACGACCACGTACCCGGTGATGGTGCACGAACGCGCGGAAGAAGGCGAGAAATCCGAGGACCCGTTTGCGGCGTTTGATCTTGCCCCGCCGACAAACGAGAACGATGCTGTCACGTTTGATCAGCTCAACGAGCTGCAAGCGTCGTTCGGCGACCGCGTGCAAGGCATCGATCTGGAGCTTTCCGGCGGTGGTGACGCACAGGTCGGGGACAACACTTCAAGTGTGTCGATCTACCCGTCGCTTGCGAGTTCGCTCGACATGCGTGGCCTGAAGGTTCAGTACGGTCGCGGGTTGGATCAAGACATCATTGATAGTGGTCGCCCCGTTGCCGTTGTGTCGCCAGAGCTGGTCGAGGCGTTGTTCGACAACGATCCGAGCAAGGCGCTCGGCTCCCGCTTCGACCTCATCATCGATGGCAAGCCGGCGGTGTTCACCATCATCGGTGTGCTGGAAAAATCGGAGAGCCAGCCCATGTTCGGGGAAACCGCGTTTGCGGACGCCTACATTCCGGTCACGGCCGCGGGCAGGGTTGGCTTGGAGGCGGACTGGGTGTCGTCGTTTAGCGTGCGTGCTGCTGTGGATGAGGACCCGGAAGTGTTCCGCGCAGACCTGCAAACGTACCTGGATCGCATGTACGCCGGTAACGACAACTACGAGGCCGAGGTGTTCGATATCTCAGCGAGCCTCGAAGGCTTGACGACGATCTTCCGCACCCTGTCGACCGTGCTCTCCGCAATCGGCGGCATCTCGCTCCTCGTCGGCGGTATCGGCGTGATGAACATCATGCTGATCACGGTTACTGAACGCACCCGCGAAATCGGCGTGCGTAAAGCGCTCGGCGCAACCCACAATGATATTCGTGTCCAGTTCATCGTCGAGGCGATGCTGGTGTGCCTCATCGGCGGCGTCATTGGCGTCATCCTAGGTGGCGCTGTCGGCATGATCGCCAGCTCGGCGCTTTTGGAAATGACATGGCCACCGATCGGAGCCGTGGTGTTCGCGCTGCTGTTCTCGCTGGCGACCGGTGTGTTCTTCGGCGCATACCCTGCGTCGAAGGCCGCGAAGATGCAGCCCATCGACGCGCTGCGCTACGAATAATTCGGACTTGCGTAGCCGTCTAAGATGAGCCGCATGGCCAAAAAATCCTCCTTCGTTCATCTTCATAACCACACCGAGTTCTCCATGTTGGACGGCATGGCAAAGGTGGACTTGCTGGCTGAGGAGGTGTCCCGCCAGGGCATGCCAGCAGTCGGCATGACCGACCACGGCAACATGTTCGGCTCCAATGCGTTTTACCGTCGCATGGTCGATGCTGGTGTGAAGCCGATCATCGGCATTGAGTCTTACATGGCACCGGACTCTCGTTTTAATAAGAAGCGTGTGCTGTGGGGTACGCCGGATCAAAAGCGTGACGATGTCTCCGCGTCCGGCGCATACCTCCACCAGACCATGCTCGCCGAGAACGCGACGGGTCTGCGCAACCTGTTCAAGCTGAGCTCCCTTGCGTCGTACGAGGGACAGTTGGGTAAGTGGCCTCGCATGGATGCGGAACTTATCGCCGAGCATGCTGACGGCATTATCGCGACCACTGGCTGCCCGTCCGGTGACGTGCAAACTCGCCTGCGTCTAGGCCAGTTTGACGCCGCGTTGGAGGCTGCGGCGATGTGGCAGGACATCTACGGCAAGGACAACTACTTCCTTGAACTGATGGACCACGGGTTGCACATCGAACGCCGCGTGCGCGACGACCTGTTGCGCATCGGAGAGATGCTTGAACTGCCGCCGCTGGTGACCAACGACTGCCACTACGTCCTCGAATCCCAGGCGCCCGCGCACGAGGCAATGCTGTGTGTCCAGACAGGCAAGACGCTGCTGGATCCGGACCGCTTCAAGTTTGATGGCTCCGGCTACTACATCAAAACTGCCGAACAGATGCGTGAGTTGTGGGACTCCACCGTGCCTGACGGGTGCGACAACACCCTGTGGATCGCGGAGCGTGTCGGCGACTACAGCGAGTTGTGGGAGGAACACCCGCACGATCGCATGCCGATCGCGGACGTTCCGGAGGGACACACCCCGACGACGTGGCTGCGTGAGGAGGTTCGCCGCGGACTGTCGGAGCGTTTCAACGGGGGAGAGGTTCCGCAGGAATACACCGAGCGTGCGAATTACGAGATCGACGTCATCGACATGAAGGGCTACCCCTCCTACTTCCTGATCGTTGCGGAGCTGATTAAGCACGCCCGCGAGATCGGCATTCGCGTTGGTCCGGGTCGTGGTTCCGCCGCTGGTTCGTTGGTTGCGTATGCGTTGACCATTACAAATATTGACCCGATGGAGCACGGCCTGCTCTTCGAGCGATTCCTCAACCCGGAGCGTCCGTCCGCACCGGATATCGATATCGACTTCGACGATCGCCGCCGCGGAGAAATGATCACCTACGCCGCCGAGCGTTGGGGCGAGGACAAGATCGCCCAGGTGATCACCTTTGGCACGGTGAAGACAAAGCAGGCCATTAAGGACTCGGCGAAGGTGAACTTCGGCCAGCCGGGCTTCCAGATGGCCGACCGCATCAACGGTGCCCTGCCACCAGCAATTATGGCGAAGGATATTCCGCTGTCCGGCATCACGGACCCGGAGCACGAGCGCTACGCGGAAGCGGCTGAGGTTCGCTCGCTGATCGAGACAGATCCGGATGTGGCCAAGATCTATGAAACCGCCCGTGGACTTGAAGGCGTTGTGCGCCAAGCAGGTGTGCACGCATGTGCGGTGATTATGGCGTCGGTGCCACTCATGGAGCACATTCCGATGTGGAAGCGTCCTGCCGACGGGGCGATCATCACGGGTTGGGATTACCCGGCGTGTGAGGCCATCGGCCTGTTGAAGATGGACTTCCTGGGGTTGCGCAACCTCACGGTGCTCGGTGACGCGCTGGAAAACGTGGAGAAGAACCGCGGCGAGACCATCGACCTTGAAGCCTTGGACACCGACGACGAGGCGGTGTACGAGTTGCTGTCTCGTGGCGACACCCTTGGTGTGTTCCAGCTCGACTCCGGAGGTATGCAGGAGCTTCTCAAGCGTATGAAGCCGACGGGCTTTAACGATATTGTCGCCTCGCTCGCTCTGTACCGTCCGGGCCCGATGGGTGTGAACGCTCACTGGGACTACGCCGACCGCAAGAATGGGCGCAAGCCGATCACTCCGATTCACCCGGAGCTTGAGGAGCCGCTGCGCGAGATTCTCGACGAAACCTACGGCCTGATCGTCTACCAAGAGCAGATCATGAACATCTCGCAGAAGGTAGCCAACTACACGGCTGGTCAGGCAGACGGCTTCCGTAAAGCCATGGGTAAGAAGAAGCCGGAGGTGCTGGCGAAGGAGTACGAGACGTTTTCTGCCGGCATGTTTGAAAACGGCTACTCCAAGGAAGCCGTCGATGCACTGTGGGGAACGATTGAGCCGTTCGCGTCGTACGCGTTTAACAAGTCGCACGCCGCAGGCTATGCGTTGGTGTCGTACTGGACTGCCTACATGAAGGCGAATTACGCCGCCGAGTACATGGCCGCGCTGCTGACCTCTGTGGGTGACAAGAAGGACAAGTCCGCGATCTACCTGTCGGATTGCCGCCACCTGGGCATCAGCGTGCTGCAGCCAGATATCAACGAGTCTGAAGAGAACTTCATGGCTGTCGGCAAAGACATCCGTTACGGACTTGCGGCTGTGCGAAACGTCGGCGCGGAAGTGGTGGAGTCCATCAAAGAGACCCGCAAGTCCAAGGGGCACTTCACCAGCTTCTCTGACTACCTGGACAAGATCGATCTCCTTCCGTGCAACAAGCGCATCACGGAATCGCTGATCAAGGCAGGCGCGTTCGATTCTTTGGGTCACCCGCGTAAGGGCTTGATGCTAATCCAAGAAGACGCGGTGGACTCAGTCTTGGCGACGAAGAAAGCCGCCGACAAGGGCCAATTCGACCTCTTCGCGGGCCTTGGTGGCGAGGACGGTTCCGCGAACTCTGCGTTTGCCATCGAAGTACCTGAAGACGAATGGGACCGTAAGCACAAACTCGCCCTCGAGCGCGAAATGCTTGGCCTATACGTGTCCGGGCACCCGCTTGATGGGTACGAGGAAGCCATCGATGCACAGACCGATACGCAGCTCACCACCATCCTGTCCGGTGAACTGCGTAACGGCGCAGAGGTCACCATCGGTGGGTTGATTTCGAATGTGGACCGACGCTTCTCTAAGAAGGACGGTTCCCCCTGGGCGATTGTGACCATCGAGGATCACCACGGCGCACAGGTGGATGTGCTGCTCTTCAACAAGGTGTACGCGCTCGTCGCTCCGCAAATTGTGGAGGACAACATCATTTTGGTCAGAGCACATGTCTCAATTCGCGACGAGCGTATGAGCTTGTTTGGCGACGACGTCAAAGTCCCCGAACTTGGCCCCGGCAACGGTGCTGGCCTGCCGCTCCGTCTAACGCTGCGGACGGACCAGTGCACCATCGACAACATTTCGAAACTCAAGGGAGTGCTGTCGAACAACCCAGGCGACTCAGACGTCTATCTCAACCTGGTCAACGGCGAACACAGTCAACTGATGATCCTCGGCGACCATCTGCGAGTGCACCGTTCTGCGAGCCTGATGGGTGATCTCAAGGCAACCCTGGGTGCGGGGATCTTGGGCTAGGGGAAACTATGCCGCTGCATAGTGTGCGCGTTTGGGGCTCGTGCGGTGGTGACTATGCCGCTGCATAGTCGGCTTCGGTGATTCTCTGCGGGCGTACCGCGCCGCGAGCTTGTCGGGTGACGCCTTGGGAGCCGGGATGCTGGGAGAGGGCGGACTATGCCGCTGCATAGTCGGCGCAGCTAAATGCCCGCTGGCATATTGCACAGCGGGCATGAGGAGATGAAGCGCGTGTCTTACTTGAAGAACTTACGCAGCGCCTCGCGACCACCAGGGATCGAGTTGATGAAGACAACCAGGCTGCCGATTGCAGCACCAAGCGTCGTAACAATCACGCTGATAGTCGTGATTGCTTTCAGGATTTCTTCCTCATTATCGGCAGGGCCGATGCTTCCGTGCGGAGCCAGCGTTGCCGAAGGCTCAGCGGTCACCTTCGTCGGCGTAGGAGCGGTCGTGGTTTCCTTCGTCGTGGTTTCGGTCGACTGGTTGGTGGTAGTTTCCTCCGACGTCTCAGTAGTCGTCGTCGAGGTGGTGGTTTCCTCCGTGCCCTCGGAAGGTGCCGGTTCCGCCGGCGCCTCAGTGGTCGTCGTCGGTGCCGGTTCCGAGGTGGCGGTGGTAGTTGCCGAAGTGGGTTCGGATGTGGTGGTCTCTGCAGCGAGAGCTGAAGTGCCAAGAGCGCCAGCGGCGACGGCGGCACCGGCTGCGGAAACCAACAGAGTGCGGAGCTTCATGCTTGAATATTCCTAGCTGGGGTGGAGGTTTAGAACGGGAGCTTCGGGAGCTGGACCTGCGGCACGTGGACGTGCGGGATGCCCAGGTGGAACTCGCGGTTCAGTGCGTCGATGATCTTGTTGATGCCACGCGGGTCAGAGAACACGATCAGACCGGTGGTCAGAACCGCAGCGAGGGTGCCAGACACTGCGCCGATGATGTGGCCCTGGGAGGAACCGGAAGTCTGCTTCTGGGGAGCCGGCGGGTTGTTGGTCTCGTCCTTGTTGTCCTCGCCCTTGCCCGGCTTGTCGGTTTCGCCCTCGCCCGGCTTGTCGGTTGCGCCCTTGTTGTCCTCAGGTTGGTCAACCGGAGCGGTGGTGTTGGTGTCGATGGCCCCGTTGCCGGTGTTTTCGGCGTCCTCAGCGTAAGCCGGGGTAACAGCCAGGGTCAGCGCGGTCGCGGCAACGACCATTGCAGAAGAAATGCGCTTCATTATGAAAAACTCCTATGGAAATTTAGGGGGTTTGTCGCTGTCGACCGTGCGCTCGACAGATCACTCGGAAGAACCTAGCAGGTTCCCAGAAGAAAACATAGTGATATAGGCAATGTTTTCAGTGTTCCCCGCATCGGATTGGCCAACACCTGGAAGTCAGGGGTTTGGTCACGGCGAGCAGTGTACCCCAAATCATCTATATGTCTAAGTTCTGTGGAAGCGGGGTAAATCGAGGTTTGAACAAACTGAAAACTCGTCGCGCGTACACTGATCGACCATGCGCCCATCCGACACATTCCAAGAGGTCCATGCCGCCGATATCCAGTTCGCGCAGGGAAGGATTTCTTCTGTCATTACTCCGTCGCCGCTGCAGTACTGCCCGCGGCTGTCTCAGCAGTACGGTGCTGAGATTTATCTCAAGCGTGAAGACCTGCAGGATGTGCGTTCGTACAAGATTCGCGGGGCGTACTTTGGCATTTCGCAGCTAACCCCGGAGGAGCGGGAGGCTGGCGTAGTGGCGGCGTCGGCAGGCAATCACGCCCAAGGCGTGGCGTACGCGTGCCGTGCGCTTGGGATTCAGGGCAAGATCTTTGTCCCGAAACCCACCCCGAAGCAGAAGCGTGACCGCATTTTGGTGCACGGCGGTGATGCGATTGAGCTCGTCGTTACGGGCAACACGTTTGACGAGGCTGCCCAGGCTGCGCGCGAAGACGCTGCGGCACGGGGAGCGACGGTGATTGAGCCGTTCGACTCGCGCAATACCGTGGTCGGGCAAGGCACCGTCGCGGCCGAGATCGTCGCGCAATTGTCCAGTATGGGCAAGCAGCTCGACACTGTTCTTGTGCCGGTCGGTGGCGGTGGCCTGATGTCAGGTGTGATGTCGTATGTGGCGGACATGTCGCCGTCGACGAGGGTGGTTGGTGTTGAGCCGGTGGGGGCGTCGTCGTTACGCGCTGCGATTGAGGCGGGCGAGCCGGTGACGCTGGAATCTATCGACCCATTCGTAGACGGTGCGGCGGTGAAGCGGATCGGTGACACTCCCTGGCAGGTGTTCCAAGCACACAAAGATCGTGCTGAGGTGTTTTCTTGCGACGAAGGGGCAGTGTGCACGGAGATGCTCTCGCTGTATCAAAACGAAGGCATCATCGCTGAGCCCGCGGGTGCGCTGTCGGTTGCGGGCCTTGCACAAACGACGATTAAGCCAGGCTCGACCGTCGTCTGCATCATCTCTGGGGGCAACAACGATGTGCTGCGCTACGCGGAGGTCATGGAGCGCTCCTTGGTCCACCGCGGGCTGCGTCACTACTTCCTGGTCAACTTCCCCCAAGAGCCAGGACAGCTTCGCATGTTCCTGCGGGAGATCCTGGGTGAGGAAGACGACATCGTCTTGTTTGAGTACCTGAAGAAGAACAACCGCGAAACCGGTGCCGCGCTCGTCGGTATTGAATTGGCGCATGCGGACGACCTTGCCCCGCTTCTGGAGCGCATGGACGGATCGCCGATCGGCTGCCGACGTTTGGAGCCCGGCACGCCGGAGTACGACTTCATCGTTGCAGGTTAAATGGTTACTTCCTACGTCCGACCCAAGGCTGGGGAGACAGCCATCCACGAACTTGAGATCAAGCGTTCGCGGTTTATTACCTGGGTGACGCGCGCCACCACTGAGGAGGAAGCGCGCGAGGTCATCCATGCTGCGCGTGAGGCGTACCCGGATGCGCGCCACCATTGTTCGGCGTTCATCGTTCATGTCGACGACGCACAGCCAATCGAGCGTTCCTCCGACGACGGCGAGCCCTCCGGCACGGCAGGAAAGCCAATGCTTGAGGTGCTCAAAGGATCAGGCATGTCCGACATTGTCGCCGTGGTTATTCGCTACTTCGGTGGCATCAAGCTTGGCACGGGTGGGCTCGTGAGTGCGTACACGAACGCGGTGTCTAAAACACTGCCGAGCGTTGTCACCACCACACGCGCCATGCGTGAGCAAGTTGCCGTGGACCTTCCGCATGCTGAAGCCGGCCGAATCGAAGCAGAACTACGCAACGCTGGGGTGGAAGTCGTAGACGTCGAATACGGCGCTGCCGCCACATACACGCTTGCGTTCGAGCCGGGGGAGCGCGAGCGTATCGACGACCTCCTCGCCGCCGCCACCCAAGGCAAAGCAGAAAGCAAAACGCTCGGACCACGGTGGGTCGAGTTGTCTACTTCGCGCTAGAATTGCATGCCATGACTATGCAGCCGCGCCCAAACAACCCGATCGACCAACGAAAAGCCGCCGTGCGCAAATACTCGCGCGACGCGCTGGTGTGGGCCGGCGGCGGCCTCGCCGGCGGCATCGCGTTCGGTCTGCTGATGCAGTCCTGGACGATCCTGGTGCTTGGGCTCGTCATCGGAGTTGCGGGTGGTTTTGTGAATTGGAACAAGGTCCAAAAGATCGTCAATCACCAGGACCGTTACTAGCGCCTTGATCGAACCGTCAGGCAAAGCCGTCCGTATCGACGCCTGGCTGTGGGCCGTGCGGATCTTCAAAACACGCAGCCAGGCCGCCGAAGCCGTTCGTGCTGGGCACGTCAAGATCGGTGGCAAGGCAGTCAAACCTGCCGTCCAGGTCGTGCCGGGAGACACGGTGCGGGTATGGAAGAACCACCACGAGTACATTCTCGAGGTTACGGCGACGGTGTCGAAGCGCGTTGGCGCCCCGGTGGCGCGCACCTGCTACATCGACCACAGTCCGCCACCACCACCGCGTGAACTCTTCGCGGCACCTCCTGTGCGCGATCGCGGAACTGGGCGCCCCACGAAGAAGGAACGCCGCGAAATCGACCGCCTCATGGGGCGGCGTAACTAAACGCAGCTAATCGATGCTGCTGCGCAGCCGGGCTAGACGGCCGTTCAGACGCTCGCGGCGCACCTCTGGGCGGTTTCCCGAATCCCAGGTTTTCTCGATGTGTTCGGTGCCGAACCGGTTGAGCAGCAGATCGTCGATAATGCGCACTTGCCCCGGGACGAATGAGTAGTTCATCGAGTTGGACACAGCCTCGATGTCTGCCGGGTTGGTCAGGTCCGCAACGTCCGAGACAAGCTCAATGCCGTGGGCACGCAGCAACTCGGTGAGGAAGCGGTAGTCGCCCGCGCGTGAGAGCGGAAACTGGCTGCCAAGCAACACGGTCAGAATGCCCGGCAGTGTCTCAGGCGAGATTTCGGTGTCCACGTCGGTGTGCACCTTTTCCTGCGGGTCTGCCAAGGTTGAAATTTGGTCAAACTGCTGATCGGCTAGCTCGATAAGCCCTGCGGCGAGGGTGAACGCGCGGTCCACCTGCGGGTCGAGTTTTTCCGCTGAGCGTTTGTACCTGATGTCGTGCTCAAACTCCGCCCACGCATGCTGCAGCACTGTACGAATCTGCACCTCGAAGACTTGGCCGACGAACTCCTCAAGGCCCTCGGATTGCTCCTCAACACGGACGACAAGGTGGTGCGAGCCGTAGCCGAAGTTGCCGGCGACTCGGGTTTCTTCGGCTTTGTCCACGCTGCGCAACACCTCAAACTCGTCGGCGAGCAGGCGCTGCACTGCAGGGATCTCGGTCGAGTGCAGCACGGTGATACGGGCGCCGATGATGTCTTTGATGTCGTGCCACGGGTCGGGGTAGAGCAACTCACCGTCGCGAGTTTTGCGGGCTTTTTCCTTCAACGAGGTCCAGGACTTCACTCGTGCATCTACACGGTCGAAATTCACGCCGGCATCGCGCATGAGTTCATGGAGGGCGTGGCGGAAGGTCATCGCCGCGTCCTCGTGTGCGTTTACCCAAGCGAAGTATGTGGAGCCGAGACGTGCGATTGTGTCGTCAGCTTCCTTGTTTCGCTTGGCCGGTTGTTTTGAAGTGCTCATGTCGGCGGGTGAGCTTACCCGGAAACTGGCGGATCGTGCATTAGCGGGAAGCCGACCGAGTATGTCATCAGTGCGCCGCGCCCCAGGATGTCGCGGACGTGATGCAGCGGTGCGTCGAAGATAAACAGTTCCTGGTCGTCGCGGGTGGCGTAGACCAGCTCGTGGTGGGGGTCGAGCACCGTCTGAAAATGGCGGTGCATCACGGTAAACGTTTTCGGGTGAGCGAGCCACGCGGTGGGTGGCACACCGTGTCCACCTACCTCTAAACCGGGCGGAAGGCCGGTCTGCTCCAGCGCGGCAGCGGGATTGCGCACCAAAAACTCGACGCCCGTGTCGACGAGCGCCCGCTTCGCCAACCGGTCAGCGGCACCATTCCAGAGCTGGTTCATGCTCGGCGTGAGCTCACCGATTTGTTGGTGGGTCAGCGCCGGACCGTCGTCGACGGTAAAGACACACACCAGGCGCGGTGCAAGGTTGATAAACGCGGTCGAGGCCGAAAAGCCAGGCGTGAGCCAGGAACGTGACGACGACGATGGCGCGACGTCGTCACGCCGCGCCAGCCGCAATTCAATAGCATCTTGGTGGACAGGGCGGGGAAGAGTTTCTACTACGTACATACTCAGTTAGACGTAGCCAACACCGCCCCGGTTCCATCCGAACCAAAACTTTTTACAGACCGAGTACCTCGAGGAGTTTCGGGGCCTGCCAAATCTGAATGTCCTGGCCCTTTTCCTGCAGTTCGCGGGCTCGCTTTTCCTTCGAGGTCACACTCGACCATTCGCCGACAACCAAGATGGTCGTTTTCTTGGTGACGTTCTTGCCCACCTGCGCGCCCTGCTTCGCAATCGCGTCCCACAACTCGCCCTTATCGTGCGGTTCGAACTCACCGGTTAAGGTGACGTGCTCGCCGTACAGAGGAGCGTTCGGGTCGGCTTGAGCATCTGGCTCCGGCACGGTGTCCGGGGTGGCCACCGACTGCCACGGAGCGGGTTTGCGCTCCTTCTTCACCGGCCCGGCCTGGTTGGAACCACGTGGCTCGGCGGTGGCGGCAACGGCAGCAGCGACACCACCTTCGGCGACCTGCTTCGCCTGCACCGCGCGGCCGGCACCGGAGCGGTCGCGGAGGACAGGGGTGACGCGGGCGTCGTCGATCGATCCGAGCGTGAACCCGGTGTCGTGGATGAAGCTCATCAGGCTGCCAGTGTGGCCGGCCTCCCGGGCGAGACCAACCATCACACCGGCGCACGCAGCGGCATCTTCGCAGGCATCGTGGTGGTTGTCCAAGGAAACGCCGAAGTGCTGCGCAAGGGTTGGAAGCTTGTGATTTGCCACATCCAGCTTGGTAGCGCGGGCCTGTGCCAACGTGCACGCGAACAGCATCTTCGGGACGGCGATGGAGGAGGCCAAGCAAGCATCGCGAAGTGCGGAGGCATCGAACTGTGCGTTGTGCGCGACAAGGGGTAAATCCCCGACAAAGGTGGTCATTTCCGCGATACAGTCGCGCACGTCTGGGGCATCAGTGACATCCTCAGCAGAAATGCCGTGGATAGCAACGTTGCCGGATTCGAACTCGTCTAAACCGGCAGGCGGCTTACATAACCAAGACTTTCGCTCGACCTCTTCGCCGTCGACAATCTTGACCAACCCGATCTGACAGATCGAGCCCCAGCGACGGTTCGCGGTTTCCACATCGAAACCGACGAAGGAGAAGCCAGGAATGCCTGCTCCGCCGTCGGCGGTAGCGGTGGTGGGGGCCTTGCCGTGCTTGGCGTCGTCGAGAAGCGTGCGCAACTTCTTTGCGCCATCGACGTCTCCCGGTGCGAACCAGACGGTCAGCGGAGCACCGGTGGTGGCAACATCCACTTTGGTCGGCGACCATGCGTCACCTTCGGTGATATCCACGCCGGTGATATCCGCAATACTAACGGTGCGGTCCGAGGAGTCGCCGCGCAGCGAGGCGAGGAGGGCAGTTGGGGTCACGGTGAGGGCGTCGTTGGTCACAGTCAACGTTGCACCATGAGCGGAAATCATTTAGACGTTGCCTTCCTTTCGGCCCGCACCAGCGGGCGGTTGCGTACGGCGCAGCACCACGGTCGAGCGCTGGCCGACAGTGACAGTCGAATCCGGACCGATGGGTTGTGCGTCTTCACGGTAGCCGAGGGGGCCAGTCGTATCGACGACGATCTCCCATTCGTCGCCAAACTTTGCGCCGGGAACAGTGAAGTCAATGTCCTCATAATGGGCGTTGAACATGAGAAGGAATGAATCGTCCACGATGCGCTGGCCGCGGCTATCGGGTTCCGCGATCGCTTCGCCATCGAGGTGAACCATAAGTGCACGGCCGAAGGCGGCGTTCCAATCGTCTTGTGTCATGAGACGGCAGTCGGGGGTGAGCCAAGCGATCTCTCGGCCGTGTTCGTCGTCGCCAAGCGCACCGCCCTCGAGGAACCTGCGGCGGCGAAACACCGGATGATCTCGGCGCAAAGCGATGAGCCGACGCGTGAATTCGTGCAGGTCTGCTGCGCTTTCAAGGTTGGACCAGTCCATCCAAGCCGTCTCGTTGTCCTGGCAGTACACGTTGTTGTTACCGCCCTGGGTGCGTGCGATCTCGTCGCCGTGAGCGAGCATCGGGGTGCCCTGAGATAGCAAGAGTGTGGTCAGGAAGTTGCGGCGTTGCCGTGCTCGCAGGTCGAGCACCACAGGGTCGTCCGTGTGGCCCTCCACACCGCAGTTCCAGGACCTGTTGTGGTTCTCGCCGTCGCGGCTATCTTCGCCGTTGGCTTCATTGTGTTTGTCGTTGTAGGACACCAGGTCATTCAGGGTGAACCCGTCGTGGGCGGTAATGAAGTTGATCGACGCGGTGGGGCGACGCCCGTTGTGCTGGTACAGGTCCGACGAGCCGGTGAGGCGCGAGGCGAACTCGCCGAGGGTGGAGTCCTCGCCGCGCCAAAAGTCACGCATGGTGTCGCGGTACTTGCCGTTCCACTCGCTCCACAGGGCAGGGAAGTTACCGACCTGGTAGCCGCCTTCGCCCACATCCCACGGCTCGGCGATGAGTTTGACCTGGCTCACCACCGGGTCCTGTTGAACCAAGTCGAAGAAGGTGGCCAGACGGTCCACGTCTGAAAACTCGCGCGCGAGGGTCGAGGCGAGGTCGAAGCGGAACCCGTCGACGTGCATCTCGGTGACCCAGTAGCGCAGCGAATCCATAATCAACTGCAGGGAGTGCGGGTAGCGCACGTTCAGTGAGTTTCCGGTGCCGGTGTAGTCCATATAGAGGAACCGGTTGTCGTCGACAAGCCTGTAATACGCCTCGTTATCAATGCCACGAAACGCAATTGTCGGGCCCATGTGGTTGCCCTCCGCGGTGTGGTTGTATACCACATCCAGGATCACCTCGATGCCGGCCTCGTGGTAGGCGCGCACCATCTGTTTGAACTCGGCCACGGCATCGCCAGGGGCAGAGGAGGAGGCGTAGCTGTGCTCCGGGGCGAAGAAACCGAACGTGTTGTAGCCCCAGTAGTTGCGCAACCCGAGTTTGAGTAGGCGGTCGTCTTGCAAAAATTGGTGCACCGGCAGCAACTCAATCGAGGTCACACCAAGGTCGGTGAGGTAATCCACCATTACCGGGTGCGCCATACCCGCATAGGTGCCGCGCAACTGCTCAGGAATGCCCGGGTGGGTCTGTGTCATGCCCTTGACATGGCACTCGTAGATCACCATCTCCTCATCAGGGATCTTCGGCGCGCGGTCGTCGCCCCAGTCGAAGAACGGGTTGATCACCACCGACAACATCGTGTGGCCGAGCGAGTCTTCTTCATTGCGACCGGTACCAGGTTCTACTGCGTTGACGTCGTAGGAAAACAGCGAGGAATGCTGATCAAACTCCCCATCAAAGGCGCGCGCGTACGGGTCCACGAGCAGCTTGCTGGGATCGCAACGCTTGCCGTCGGCCGGGTCCCACGGCCCGTGCACGCGGTAGCCATAACGCTGACCTGGGCCAACACCGGGCAGGTAAGCGTGCCAGACATGGTTATCCACCTCGTCGAGGGCGATACGCGTTTCGGCGCCGGTGTCGTCGATAAGACAAAGCTCAACTGCATCAGCAACCCCCGAAAACAGTGCAAAGTTCGTCCCCGCCCCATCAAACGTCGAGCCCAGCGGATGTGCGGAGCCAGGCCAGACTTGCTGCTGCAGATCCGGATGCGTCGTCTCAGTCATGCTGCCCGAGCATAGTGCACCCGCTCGACACTGCCCGGGCTACGAGTGCTGCGCCAAACCGTCCAGCAAAAACTTCACGGCCGCAGCATGCGTCTGCGCAGAATCGTCTTCGTACGTGTCCGAAACACTGCCGGTCGCTTCCGCAAGTTGTGTGCTTGCTTGGTGCACGGCGGCATCCCCAAGCGTCAAATGCAACAGGCCGAGAGCCACAGCACGCATCTCGCTTGACGACGACCCCTCACCCGAATACTCACGCACCGACGCAATAAACAATTCCGACAACTGGGCGCGAACCTCAGCGTCCGGCTGACTCACTGCAGCCACAAGCACCTCTGCGCCATCGCGGATGCCGAGCACCGCTTCCCGCAGCGCGCGACTTAGCTCAGCTGGGTCGGCAACTGGATCGCTCATGAGCGGGCGCACAATATGCTCCGCCAACGACGCGAGCAACTCCTGCTTGTTGACGATATGCCAGTACAACGCGCCGGGGGCGACGCCCAGCGACGACGCCACACGCCGCATGGAAACATCAGCCAAACCGTACCCAGACAGCAGCTCAAGCGCCGCCTGCGTGATGCGCTCGCGAGACAATTGCATGACACACCACCCTAGACCGAAGTGGCCGAAACATGGGTTTACGTGACTTCACAGGAACCATTCAGAACAATAGTACGGACGTTCAACCGTCAGGTAAGCGTTGCGTTGGTACTCTTTGGGACGAACGTCCCGTCGTGGCGCCAATCCACGCTCAAGACGGTTGCCCGCGTCCAGCGAACGGATGGGGTGAAACTAGGAAGGTAGTCAAAGATGAAGATGAACACTACGTCCGGCATGGCAGCATGCGTAGCTGCAGCAATGCTCGTACTTCCGCTTTCGGCATGCGGATCCTCCGACGAAGGCAAGTCCGGAGGGCTGTCCACCGCTGCTGAGGCTGCTCCGGCCGATACGGCTGTCGAGTCCACGGTGTCCGAGAATGCCGATAAGAGCGAAGGAAAGAAGGACGACGCAAAGAAGGACGAGAAGAAGGCAACCGCCACGACTTCGAAGAAGAAGGAGTCGAAGGAAGAGGGCGGCAACCAGGGCGAGGCGCCGACCCTTGCCAATCCGTTTGAGAACGGCATGCCGGAAAACACCAACCAGCCGCTCGAGGGCGCACAGGAAGGTACCGACGAAGACCGCAAGCAGATGGAAGACACTGCACGTGCTGTGCTGAACCCGGGTTCTTTCGCTGACTGGACCCGCACCATCTTGGACAATTCCTGTAAGGCAGTCGCTGACCCGATGATGGAGGAACTGGAGCGTCAGGGTCTGACCCTTGAGCAGGTTGAAGAGGCGGGCCGCCTTGCTGAGCAGCAGGGCCAGGCGCTCGAGCTGCCGAAGTCCGAGGTCAGCATTTCCGACGTTCGTGTGGACGGTAACCGTGCGTCTGCCAACCTGACTGCAAAGAACGCAAACGGTGAAGAAACCCAGGTCATGATCTTCGAGAAGGAAGACGGCCGCTGGAAGTTCTGCAACTAGTGATGGGATCTGGTGCAGGGCTGCTCGCGCTAGCCCTGCTCCTCGGTATCGCTGGAGGTTTCGCCTGGGGTGGTCTTCGTCCCGCATACGTCGGCGTGATCACAGAAAACGGCGGTATCGGGGTCGACGAAGTGGCAAGCCCTGTGAATGTACAGTTCACAGGGTTTGCGTGGTTTGTGCTGCTGGCACTCCTGCTCGGGGTGGTGCTTGGCGCCGTGGGGTGGCGCAGCGTGCGCCGCGGCAGGGTCGGCGGTTCTGTGTGGTGGATGCTGTGGATCATGACCGTTGCCGTACTCGGCGCGATCTCGATCTACTTGTTTGGTGACTGGTTGAGCCTCAAACTGCACCCCAGGCCTACCCACGATGTCTTGGAAACCGGATCGAGCTTCACGCTTGTCCCGCCGGTTTCGCCGGGGGTCGGGTGGGCTGTTGCGCCGCTGACAGCTGGTCTGGTGTTTTGGATCGGCAACCTGCGCGCCTATGCGCGTGAACCACGCGGGGATGACGACAGCCGTCTGTAAGGCCCCGAACGGCCGGAATCGGACTGCGTCGTTACACTGACGGCGTACACAGCTTGAACGCGCCAATAACGCAGGAGGTTCGCCCAGTGACAGGTGCCGGAAACACATTCTTCATTCTTTTGCTGTTCCTCCTTGCAGGCATCCTCGTCGGTGGAGTGTGGTCGTCGTATCAGAACGGCTCCTCAAGAGCGGTGACTGCCGTCCTCGCGCTTCTTGCAGTTATGGCAGCCCTAGGTGGTGTGCTGATGTTGGTGGAGGTGATGTGAGATGTTCGGAGTTCGGCCCCTTACCCGCGACGAGGTTGATTCGCTAACCAATGTGTGGCGGGCCCGTGGTTTGATCCCGGTGCTCGTCGCCGTTGCATCCGCCTTCGCCGCCTGGTCGCTTCTGTTGCCGGTAGTGCCCACAGCCGTCATCGATGCCGGACAGTCTGCATCCCTTGCCGGGCTGTCCACTGGTGTGTTCATGCTGGCAACAGTGCTCACGCAGGTTTGTACGCCGTGGGCTCTGCGGAGGTTCGGCTACAGCATCATCATGGCAGTGGCCTCAATGCTTCTGGGTATCCCGGCGTTGGGGTACATCATCGGCATGGATGCAGCGCCGCTGCTGACGGTTAGTGCGATTCGTGGCATCGGCTTCGGTGCATTGTCCGTGGCTGAAGCGGCGATTATCGCGGAGCTGGTACCGCTGCGCCTGCTCGGCAGTGCCACGGGAATTTTCGGTGGTGTTGTCGGCCTTGCTCAGATGATTGCGCTGCCATCGGGCTTAGCCCTGGTGGACAGGATTGGGTACGACGCCGTGTATATTATCGCCGCATCGATCGGTGGCATCTCGCTCATTGCCTGTGCGGCGATCCCTGCTATTCCACCACCGGATCCCGAGCCAGAGACCACAAACATGGTCCATGTGCCCATGTGGCATCTGGTGCTCGTGCCGGCACTCGCGTTGATGTTTGTGACCACTGCTTACGGTGCGATCACGAACTTCTTGCCGGTCTCCATGCGTGATCTCGACCCGGCCACGGGTGCCGCGATGGGCGGCGTAATGCTCGGCGTGATGAACTTTGCGTCGATGATCTCGCGCTACACGGCAGGCAAGATCATGGACCGTCGTGGGCAGCCTGGCACCGTGCTCATCCCATGCCAGGTCCTTTGTGCACTCGGCGTGTTGCTCATGGCAGCCATCTTGGCGCTTGAGCTACCGGTTTGGACCATGCTGCTGGCCGCCCTGTGTTACGGCGCAGGCTTCGGCGCGGTGCAAAACGAGGCACTGACCATGATGTTCTACCGCCTGCCGCGCTCGAAGACCTCGGAAGCTTCTGCTATCTGGAACATTGCTTTCGACGGCGGGACGGGCCTGGGTTCTACCTTCTACGGCATGCTCATTGCCACGATGGCGTTCGCGCCGATGTTTGGCATCGCCTCCGGTGTCATCGCGATTGGGCTGATTGTCACGTTGCTTGACCGTCAGTTGGGCCGTCACCGTGTGGTGGAAGTTAACAATCTGTCGGCTCGTTTGAAGGCTGTGCAGGCGCCGCGTCGTTATCCGTCGAAGAATAAGAAGCAGCCGAAGAACCAGTAATCGGGGGAGCGGATACACTACGCAACCATGACGAACACCCCGGCAAGCCCGACAGTCGCGGTACTTGATTACCTCGGCAGTGAGACCACCACCAGCCTTGTCAGTGCTTTGGTGAATGCAGGTGCTGATGCTTTTGCCACCACTGACCCCGACAAGGCTGTGCAGGCAAGCGGTCTTGTCCTGCCTGGTGGGGCATCGTTTGCAGACGCTGCTGCGGCGATCAAGCGCATCAAAGGGGATCGCATCGTAGGCCAGCGTCTGGCAGGGGGTAGGGCACTGCTTGCGGTCGGCACTGGAATGCACGTGCTTTTCGACGACGCCGTGACCGGCAGCCGCACCACACCAGGCCTTGGGGAGTGGCCGGGCCAAGTTGTGGAGGCAGCATTTGAAGCGGGGGAGTACCCCGTCGTGGCGGCAGATGGTTCGAAGCTGCTGGCCGGAATTGTTGGAGACGTGTTCTTCGACGCGCCACAAGCCGTGAAGTCGTTCCCGTTGGCAGAGGATGACTTCATCGCCTACCCGAAACTGTCTTGGGCAGACATCAACGGCGAGCGCATCCTTGCCGCTGTAGAAAATGGGCCATTGTGGGCGATGGCGTTCGACCCAGCCATGTCCGGTGAGGTTGGTGTGAGCGTGCTGGGCAACTGGGTGCAGCAGCTGCAGCCGGAGGTGTCTCATGCATAAGCCGGCGGAGCTGCTTGATGCTGCATTGTGCGCGGTTGATGAGGCGCGTGAGGTATTCGTCGACAAAGTGGGGGCTGCTCCTGCACTGCGCAAGGGGGCCGGCGACTTTGCCACAGAGGCTGATCTGATCATTGAGAAGCTGTTGCGCAAGCGTCTGACGGACACGACTGGCATTGCGGTGTACGGCGAGGAACAAGGCGGGTCGTTTGATCCGGAGGCGTGCTGGGTTGTTGACCCGATCGACGGTACGTCGAACTACTCGTCCGGCAATCCGAACTGCGCCATCCTGTGCACGCTGCTGCTTGGTGGAAAACCGGTCGCAGCGATTACCGATGCGCCGCTGCTGAACATGCGCCTCACCGCGGTCGATGGCGAGCCCGTGCACCTCAACGGCAACGCCTTGCCACCGGTTGGTGCGCTGACTTCCGCTGCGGAGCAGGTGGGGATTGGCTCGTTGGCCTCGGCGGATAGGCAGCGATACCCAGCATCGTTCCGTCTCGACTTGGCAGGCGCACTCACGGATTCGCACCTGCGGCCGCGCATCAGCGGATCGGTCGGCGTTGACCTGGCCTTCGTCGCGCAGGGGATCTACCAGGCTGCGGTCAGTTTTTCCCCGCACATCTGGGATAACGCAGCTGGTGTGTTGTTGGCACGCAGTGCAGGGGCGAACGCAAGCGCGTTTGATGGTTCGGAATGGACTCCGACCACCGCCGGTGTGGTTATCGGTACACCGCATGCGCATCGTACTGTGCTCGATGCGATCCAGATGGTTGCAAAGTAGCGGAAGGACGCTTCAGATGAAGAAGAACAAAACCGGTGCACTGCTGCTCGGTGTGGCGGGTGCGGTGATGTGGGGCTTTTCCCGCATGGACTGGGTGACCGCGAAGTACAACGACGACCTCTCCGGCGAAGGTGTAGCAACCATCACCGGCGCGGAGTGGTCCACCGAGATCACCGCAGTGGCGGTGCTGCTGCTCGCCGGTGCGATTGCCGCGTTTGCGTTGCGCAAGGTCGGTCGTCGTGTTATCGGCGGAATTTGCGCGCTCGCCGCCGCTGCTGCTGTCATCCCAGCAGCAGCGCTTCTGGCGCGTGGTGCTGACCATGAGCGTATCCACGCCATCTTGACGGCAGGGGCGGAACAGGCAGCCACGGATACGTCCTCCGCTGCTATTGCGAACTGGGCGGAGATCACCGCCGCCGACGTTGCTGTGGTAGGCCCAGTACTCACGATCGTGGGATGTGTGCTGGGGGTGATTGGCGGTGCGATGCTCGTCGTCAAGCCTGGCGAGGATGCGCCGAAGCAACACAAATACGAGAAGGAAGCTGTGCGCAAAGAAACCATCCGTCACGACCTGAAAGAGGAGCCGGATTCCGGACGCGTGATGTGGGATGCGCTCGACGCGGATATCGACCCGACCGAAACTGGTGACGAGGATTTTCGTCCTACGCAGGGCAACCGCTAACCTATAGCGCTATAGGCCGTATCACCTGGAGGTAGGCGCATGTCGGCACCGAGCGCGGTATCAAACGTTGTCGCTGGTGTGCTCCGTGATGTCGAAAAACGCGAAGCGGTCGTGCCGTTCCAGGAAATCAAGGCCCGCTCGCGCGACATGCCCCCAACCCGCGATGCTAAAGCAGCACTTTTGCGCCACGGCTGCGGGGTCATCGTGGAGATCAAACGCAACTCGCCAGTTTTTGGCCCAACCGCGGTAGGCAGACGCTCGATCGAGTCGGTTGCCCAAGACATCGAGCGCGGTGGCGCCCACCTCATCGCTTGCCAGACAGAGCGGCTGCGTTTCGACGGCTCCCTGGCAGATCTGGCCAACGCCCGCGCAGCCGTAAGCCTGCCGATGGTGTGTCGCGATGTCATCGTCGACCCGTACCAGATCCACGAGGCCCGCTGCTACGGCGCCGACATGCTCCCGCTGCAGGTAGGCATCCTCGAACAGCCGCGCCTGGAGGCACTGCTGGACCGAGTGGAATCGCTGGGCATGGTCGGTGTGGCCGAGGTGCGCACGCCAGCGGAGGCGGATCGGGCCCTTAAGGCCGGCGTGAGTGTGATCGCGGTGAACTCCTGGACCTTTGACACCAACGACCTCAACCGCAACGCCTTTGCGGATATCGCGCCGGGGCTTCCCACCGAAGTGATCAAGATCAGCCTGGGTGGTGTGACCACTCCGCGTGACCTGATGGACGCCGCCGCGTGTGGTGCGGATGCCGTGTTGGCAGCGGAGGCTGTGATGGCGTCTGGCGATGTGTACGAGGCAACCCGCTCTTTGGCGGCCGCGGGACAGCACCCAGCCTGTCCATCGCGGAATTAAACTGGCACACTGTTGGGCGTGCAAACAACACTTCTGGCAAACATTCCTTCCCCGCCGCAGGGGGTGTGGCAGCTCGGACCGATTCCGATTCGTGCCTATGCGCTGTGCATCATGGCGGGCATTGTTGTCGCGCTGTTGATTTCCCTGCGTCGCTACAAGGCCCGCGGTGGTAATCCGGAGACGATCTGGGATGCAGCGATCGTGATTATCCCGACCGGCATTATCGGCGGGCGCCTTTACCACGTGATCACGGATTACGATAAGTACTTCGGTGAGGGCAAGAACCCGTGGAAGGCCTTCGACATCACCTCGGGTGGGTTGGGCATCATCGGCGCAGTCGCGCTGGGAACCCTGTGCGTGTGGGTGATGATGCGCCGCAAGGGCCTTCCGTTCGCGCCACTTGCGGATGCAGTTGCGCCGACGGTGATTCTCGCCCAAGGCATCGGCCGGTTGGGCAATTACTTCAACCAGGAGCTCTATGGGGCCGAAACCAATGTGCCGTGGGCGCTGGATATTTACTACCGCGTCAACGAGGCGGGGGAGTTCGCGCCGCTGACCGGCCGGTCCACCGGTGAGGTGATCGCGAGCGTGCACCCGACGTTCCTCTACGAGCTGATCTGGAACGTTGCGGTGTTCTTCCTGCTCATCTGGATTGACCGCCGCCGGCGCCTGGGCCATGGCAGCGTGTTTTGGCTCTATGTCGCGGGTTATACCCTTGGCCGGTTCTTCATCGAGCTGATGCGTAGCGACGAAGCCACGCTCATCCTCGGCCTGCGCGTCAACACCTGGATGACCGCAATCTTGTTCATCATCGCGGTGGTGATGTTCATGCGCACACCGAAGGGGCGCGAGACCCCGGAAGAGGTCGATCCGGATTACAACGCACCGTCCACGGCAGAAGAGGACAATCCGGAGTACCGTGTTGCGGTGGAAGACACGCGAGAAGCCTACGAAGGTGAGGTTGGAAAACGTGGATAGGAAAACGAAGATCGTTTGTACGCTCGGTCCCGCTGTGGCCAGCAAGGATGCGATCTTAGGACTCGTGCGCGACGGCATGGATGTCGCGCGCCTGAACTTTTCGCACGGCGATTACCCGGATCACGAGCAGAATTACCGTTGGGTGCGCGAAGCCACTGATGAGACCGGCCATGCGGTCGGCATTTTGGCGGACTTGCAGGGCCCGAAGATTCGCCTTGGCCGCTTTGAAGGCGACGGCAAAACCTACTGGGAGACGGGCGAAACCGTCCGCATCACCGTCGACGATGTTGTAGGTACGCACGACCGTGTGTCTACGACGTACAAGCAGCTGGCCAAGGATGCGAAGCCGGGGGACCGTTTGCTTGTCGACGACGGCAAGGTCGGCCTCGTCTGCACCGACATCGACGGCAACGACGTAGTCTGCCGCGTCACCGAGGGCGGCCCGGTGTCGAACAACAAGGGCGTGTCGCTTCCGGGCATGGACATCTCCGTGCCTGCGCTGAGCGAGAAGGACAAGGAAGATCTGCGGTTCGCGCTGAAGCTCGGCGTGGACATTATTGCGTTGTCGTTCGTCCGTTCGCCGTCTGATGTCGAGCTCGTGCACGAGATCATGGATGAGGTCGGCCGGCGCGTGCCGGTCGTCGCAAAGCTGGAAAAGCCCGAGGCTGTCGACGCGTTGGAGTCCATCATCCTTGCATTCGACGCCGTGATGGTCGCTCGTGGTGACCTGGGTGTGGAGATCCCGCTCGAGCAGGTGCCGGCTGTGCAGAAGCGTGTGATTCAGATTGCGCGTGAGAATGCGAAGCCGGTGATAGTCGCTACGCAGATGCTCGACTCGATGATTGAGAACTCCCGCCCGACCCGCGCGGAGGCCTCCGATGTGGCCAACGCTGTGCTCGACGGCGCGGACGCCGTGATGCTGTCCGGCGAGACATCCGTGGGTGTGGACCCGCACAACGTGGTGCGCACCATGAGCCGCATCGTCCGCTCTGCTGAAACGATGGGCAACGTCCCGCCGCTGAACCACATTCCGCGCACCAAGCGTGGCGTGGTGTCCTACTCGGCTAACGACATTGCGCAGCGACTTAACGCACGTGCGATTGTCACGTTTACGACCTCCGGCGATACTGCACGCCGCGTGGCGCGTCTGCACCCGGACCTGCCACTGCTCGTGTTCACACCGGTGCAGCAGGTCCGCTCGCAACTCGCCATGACCTGGGGTGCGGAGACGTTCCTGTGCGATGAGGTCAACAGCACCGACGAGATGGTCAAGGTTGTGGACAAGCAATTGCTGGCCATGGACCAGTACCACGAAGGCGACACCATGGTGGTCGTCGCGGGCACCCCGCCAGGAGTTGCGGGCACTACCAACACGATCCTCGTGCACCAACTCGGCGAGGACACGCGAAACCCCTAACGCGTTACCCTGGTGGGCATGCCTGAAACACATGCTGGAATCCAAGTACGCGATGCCCACCTACACAACCTGCGCAACGTGGACGTGGATATCCCACGCGGCACTCTCGTTGCGGTGACAGGGGTGTCAGGCTCCGGCAAGTCGTCGCTGGCGTTCGGCACCATCCACGGGGAGGGACAACGGCGCTACCTTGAATCGGTGGCGCCGTTTGCGCGTCGCCTGATTGGTTCTGCAGTAGACCCGCAGGTCGGCGCGGTTGAGGGACTGCCGCCGACCGTGGCGCTCGAACAGTCCACCTCCGGGGGCGGGGCGCGCTCGACGGTGGGGACGGTCTCGGCGCTGTCCAACAGCATCCGCCTGCTGTACTCGCGCGCTGGCGATAACCCGAAGGGGCTGTACTCCGACTCGTTTTCGCCCAACACGCCGGAAGGCATGTGCCCGACGTGCCAGGGCACAGGTGTCGTGCACGAGCCAACCGAAGAGTCGATGGTGCCGGACCCGACGCTATCCATCGAGGAGGGCGCGATTAAAGCCTGGCCTGGCGCGTGGGCAGGTAAGAACTTCCACGACATTTTGCAGACGCTGGGCTACGACCTCGATTCACCCTGGCAGGATCTGCCGAAGAAGGACCGTGACTGGATCCTGTTCACCGACGAGCGCCCCGTGGTGACCGTGAAACCGCTGCGCGGCGCGGACCAGATCCAGCGAAACTACAAAGGCACCTGGCGATCTGTGGCGTCGTATCTGACCAGTACACTCGCCGAAACACAGTCCGATACCCTGCGCAAACGCGTGCTGTCCTACATGGAGTCACGCGTCTGCGAGACCTGCCACGGCCGTCGCCTCAACCCGGAAGCACTCAAGGTTACCTATGCTGGCATGCCCATCGACCAACTCGGCGCCTTGCCTCTCGACCGTGTCTATGAGGTACTCGCGGCACAGAAGCCCTCGGAGGGCTCCGCCGAAGACTTGCTGCTCAAACAGATTTTGCCCGCGGTGCAGTCCGCACTCGACTTGGGCCTTGCGCACTTGAGCCTGGATCGGCCCGCGCCCACGTTGTCCGCGGGTGAGTTGCAGCGCATCCGTTTGTCCTCGCAGCTGCGCTCCGGCCTGTTCGGTGTGGCGTATGTGCTCGACGAGCCGTCAGCGGGCCTACACCCGTCCGAGCGTGGTGCGGTGCTGGATATTTGCCGCCGATTCATCGACGCAGGCAATTCCGTTCTCTTGGTGGAACACGACATGGAACTCGTTGCCCAGACTGACTGGCTCGTCGACGTCGGGCCGCTCGCGGGTGAGCGCGGCGGCGAAGTGGTCTATTCCGGCCCCACCAGCGAATACTCCGGCGATGCGCCAACTGCCCGCGCGCTTGCCAACCGCAAGCTCTCGCTTAACGACGACCCCCGCGCCGCCACCGGCGAACTTTCCCTGTCCGGTGTCTCGGCCCGCTCCATCGACGGCCTGGATGTGTCGTTTGGGATGGGGCAGTTCACCGCCGTGGCTGGTGTGTCTGGTTCAGGCAAGTCGACGCTGGTCAGCACCGTTCTCGCCGGTGTCCTTCGCGACGCCGCCTCTACCGTTGTTGATGAAGACGATGAGGTGGGACAGGAGGGCGAGTGGGGCGTCGATAAGCATGATGGCTTTGACGCTGTCACCCGCGTCGTGCAAATTACCCAAAAGCCGATCGGGCGCACCCCGCGGTCAACCCTGGCCACCTACACCGGACTCTTCGACGGCGTGCGCAAACTCTTCGCCAACACCGACGAAGCAAAGCGACGCAAATGGAGCGTGTCGCGCTTTTCCTACAACGTCAAGCAAGGACAGTGCCCGACCTGCGGCGGCGCCGGCAAGATCGAAGTCGAGCTAGTGTTCCTGCCCGGCTCGTACACCACCTGCCCCGACTGCGGCGGTGCACGCTACAACGACGAAACCCTCGAAGTGACCTGGGAAAGACTCAGTGTTGCGGACGTGCTGGAGTTGACCGTCGACGAAGCAGCCGACGTATTCGCCGACGAACCGAAGATCCTGCGCGCCGTCGAAACTCTGCAAGCCGTGGGGCTGGGGTACCTGCGCCTCGGCCAGGGCGCGCCCGAACTGTCCGGTGGCGAGGCACAGCGCATCAAACTCGCCACCGAGTTGCAGCGCTCCCGCAACTCGCGCCGGGGCCACACCGTGTACCTCCTCGACGAGCCCACCACCGGCCTGCATCCGGCCGACATCTCACTGCTAGTCAAGGAACTCAACAGCCTCGTCGATGCAGGCCAAACCGTGATCGTGGTCGAGCATGACGTCTCCGTGATCGCGCAGGCGGACCGTGTCATCGAGATGGGCCCCGGCGCTGGCGCCGACGGCGGACAAGTTGTGGCTTCGGGCACCCCGTCAGAGCTCGCAAAGTGCGACACCGCAACAGGGCGCGTGCTCGCCGAGCGGTCGGCATAGTCCCGGAGGCTCGTTCGGTTTCGGACCCGGCGGTGGTGCGACGCTATGCAGCGGCATAGTGTGTTGGCGGTTGTAGAGACTATGCAGCGGCATAGTCCTGGGGACCCACGGTGTTTCGCTATGCCTCGATGTGCCATTCGGTCGTAAAACTGCCCCACCACCAGTCGCGCCACTCGTTGAAACTTGGGTGGACCGGCGGAGTGATCACATCGTCGCCTACATGCAGTTCGCTGACGGGGCTAATGCCGTGGAGCGAGTTGAGGAACCACAACGGGTGCTTGGCGGCGAGTTCGGGTTTGAGCTGACGGCGCTCCACCCGCATATCTAACTTCTCGGCGCGCGCGACAACCTGGTGCAGTGTGACACTCGGCAGCCACACGCCGTCGGGCAGACACAGGGAGTCGCCGTCCCACATCACGAGCGCGCCGGTGGTGGTCTCCAGCATGGAGCCATGCTTATCGACGATCACCGTGTCGTCCGTCCCCTCCACCTGGTACCGCGAACGGTACGCGTGAAATGCGGCGAAGTCGGGGCCTTTCACCTCGGGCTGGGTGCGCGGGTCTGGGGCTTGCGTGTAGGTCAGTGAGGTGGTGGGGCGAGGGGATGGGGCGGGGCGGACGTCGAGAAGCAAAAGCCCTGAGGAGAGCGCGATGCGGGGGAAGAGTTCGCCTTCGCTGAGCAGCGGCAGCATCGCGTCGACAAACCCGGCGGGGAGCGGACCGGCGGTGCGAGTGAAGCGCTCGATGTGCAGGCTGAGGCCGTTGGTGCTGCCGGAGGAGTGGCGCCAAGAATCTGCGACGTCGATGGGGCCGTCAAGGAAGTCACGTGGAACAAACGCGCCGTGCCAGGCGTACTTACGCATCCCACGCTCCTAAAACGGACTGGGCCTTCAGGTTGCGCTCGGCGATCTCAGCGGAAGGGTCGGAGGCGAGCACGATCGCGCCACCTGCACCGACTGTCACAGTGGAGCCGGCGCGTACTGCGGCGCGGATGACCACCGACAGGTCGGCTTGGCCGTCGAACCCGATGTAGCCGAGCGCGCCCGAGTAGACGCCGCGCGGGGAGGTTTCCAGCCGGTCGATGATTTCGCACGTCCGTAGTTTCGGTGCGCCGGTCATGGAACCGGGCGGGAAGGTGGCACGGATGGCGTCGACGGCAGTGGCTCCCTCGCGTAGCTGCCCGGTGATGGTGGAAACCAGTTGGTGCACGGTGGCATACGACTCCACCTGCATCAGACCCGGGACCTGTACGCTGCCGGGTTCGCAGACGCGGGAAAGATCGTTGCGCAGCAGGTCGACGATCATGAGGTTTTCGGCGCGGGTTTTGTCGTCGTGAAGCAATGCGGGGTCCTGATCAGCGGGAATGGTGCCCTTGATCGGCTTGGCCTCCACCTCGCGGCCACGCACGGTGAGGAAACGTTCGGGCGAGGCGCTGGCGACTTCCACACCGTCGAAGATGAGGTGCGCGGCATATGGCGCGGGGTTGTGCTCACGCAGCGGCGCATAGATCTCGCCGGTTGCTTCGGCGGTGTAGGTGTCGGTCAGGCAGACCTCGTAACTCTCACCGGCGCGCAGCAGGTCCTGTGCTTTCTCGATGCAGTCGAGGTAATCAGGGTTGCTCCAGGAACCATTGCTAATCGACGACCCCCGCGCACCGTCCGCCCCATCCAAGGCCTTCTCGAGGCGGTCAAGGAGTGCATCCGTGCCGTCGCCGGCGAGTGCACACAAGTGGGCGATTTCGGCCTCGTGGTCGTAAACGATGAACGATTGCGGGCGCACAAAGTAAGCGTCCGGGTATGGGGAGCGGTGGCGCAGCGTGATCGGAAGGGTAAGCTCCGCGCACTCGTAGCCGAGGTACCCAATGACACCGCCGGTAAAGGGCAGGTCAGGCGCGTCGTGGAGAGGGGCGGACAGTTCGCGTTGGAGGGTGTGGAGGATATCGGGGTCGCTACCAAGCGAATAGCGAAACGAGCGCGACAGGGCGCCCGCGGTGTCTCCGAGGATGGAGAAACGCCCGCGGGGGTCGGCGGAATCGAGGAAAAACGCATCGTTGCCGTCGCGATTGATCGCGTTGAAGACGCGCTGGCAGTCGAGTGCGCCGGGCACCTCGCGGTGCAGCAACCGCCAGCCGCCGAGGAAGTTACGCATGATCGCGGCGCCGTGCTCAGTCAGCACCGATTCGGGGTGGAACTGCACACCCCAATGCGGAGCGCCATCGACCTTGAGCGCCTGGATGACGCCGTCTTCGCTGCGAGCGTGCACGGTGACGCCGGGGATTTCCTCGACGTGCAGAGAGTGGTAGCGCACCACCTGAAAACCCTGCGGAATACCAGCGAAAATGCCCTCACCGGAATGGGTAATTGTGGAAACGAACCCGTGGCGAGGCTCCGGAGCACGAGTGACGGAGGCCCCTGCGAGCATCGCCAGACCCTGGTGTCCCAGACACACGCCCAGCAGCGGGACCCCGGAATCGGCGGCAGCCTCAATCACGCGCCGGGACGTACCAAAGTCTTCCTCGCGTTCGGGGGTACCTGGCCCGGGGGAGATCACAACGTGGCTGAACTCGCCGGCGCGCACACGCTGTGGAAGGTCAGCACCCTCGCCAGCAGGCACAACGAGTGGTTCGCGGCCGGCAGCCTCGGCGATGAGGTGGGCGAGGTTGAACGTGTATGAATCGTAATTGTCAATGAGCAGGATCATCGATTCGGAATCGTATAGCGTTGACGCGCATGGACGCCAGCATCCGACAAGCAAGCGCACAAGACGCCATCGCCATTGCCGACATGCACTACCGCTCCCGTGCCCAAGCATTCCGGGGGCATATTGACGACGACGTCCTCGACGATCACGCAGCACTCGAACAACAGTGGGTCGAGTACTTCCGCAACCCGAACGGCCGCGTCGCAATCGCGGAGTTTGACGGAAAGATCATCGGGTTGGCGTACGGCATCCCAGGCGAGCGCACCGAACTTCGCAACCTGTACCTGCTCGAGGACGCAGCAGGGACCGGAGTGGCGCCGAAGCTTCTCGACGCCGTCATCCACCCCGGCGAACCAGCATTTCTCTGGGTGGCAGACTTCAACGACCGCGCCCAGGCCTTCTACACCAAGCAAGGCTTTGCGTTTGATGGTGAGTCGAAAACCCATGAGCGGGACAAGATCACCACCAAACGCATGGTGCGCGATTAGTTGATCGGGGTTGGGCTGATCTTCCAGACCTCGTCGGCGTAGTCGCGGATGGTGCGGTCGGAGGAGAATCGGCCAGACTCGCAAATGTTGATCCAGCACTTCCGCGCCCACTCGTCCTGGTCGGCGTAGTAGTCAGCGGCCATACGGTCGCGAGTCGCACGGAAATCAGCGAAGTCGCCTAAGACGTAGAAGACGTCGCGCTCGCCGTAGCCGTTGTCGTCGAGAAGCGATGCGCGAATGTCGTGGAAGGCTCCGGTGCCACGGTCATCCAAGGTGCCGTCGACAAGCGCATCGAGTGCGCGCATGAGCCCTGGGGTCTGCTCCGCAACCTGGCGCGGGTTGTAGTGCGTCTTCAACTCCGGCAGGTCCTCCTCGCGGGCGCCGAAGATGTAGGCGTTGTCCTCGCCAACAGCATCGACGATCTCCACATTCGCGCCGTCCATCGTGCCCAGCGTGAGCGCGCCATTCATCATGAACTTCATGTTCGATGTGCCCGAGGCCTCTTTGCCAGCGGTGGAAATCTGCTCGGAAACATCCGTTGCCGGGATGATCTGCTCGGCGGGGGAGACGTTGTAGTTCTCCACGAACACCACATGGATGTACTGGGAAGCAACCGGATCATTATTCACCAGCTCAGCGATGGTGTTGATGAGCTTGATGATGCCCTTCGCCGTGACGTAACCCGGGGCCGCCTTCGCACCAAAGATGAACGTGCGCTTCGGGATGTTGTGCTCGCCATCCTTGGTGATCCGGAAGTACAAATCCAAGATGTACAGGGCGTTCATCAACTGGCGCTTGTACTCATGCAGACGCTTGATCTGGGTGTCAAAGATCGAGTCTGGGTCGATCACCGCACCCTGGCGGGCGTTGATCCATCCGGCGAAGTCTCGCTTGTTCGCTGCCTTGATCTCGCGCAGCTCGCGCATGATATCCGGGTCGTCCGCGAAGTGGCGTAGCTCCTGCAGCTTGGACAGGTCGGTGACCCACTCGTCCGAACCCGCGAGACGGTCCAACAGCTCGGACAAGCGCGGGTTGCACATACGCAGCCAACGGCGAGGGGTCACACCGTTGGTCTTGTTGTTAAAACGTTCCGGGTACAACCCGTGCCAGAAGCCGAGCGTGTCGCGTTTGATGATCTCCGTGTGAAGCGCAGCCACACCATTGACCGAATAGGAGGCGTAGCAGGCGATCCATGCCATGTGGACGCGACCGTCGTGGATCGGGGAGTGGTGGTGCGCCGTTTCTGGATCCACCCCGCGGGCCTCCATATCAAGGCGGTAACGGCGGTCAATCTCTTCCACAATCTCCCAGATGCGCCAGAAGAGCTGCTTGAAGATGGACTCCTCCCAGGTCTCCAGCGCCTCCTGCAGCACCGTGTGGTTGGTGTAGGCAAACGTGTTGGTGGTGACTTCCCAGGCGTCGTCCCAGCCGAGTCCGTGCTCGTCCATAAGCAAACGCATTAGCTCAGGAATGCCGAGCACCGGGTGTGTGTCGTTGAGCTGGATCGAGTTGTACTTATGGAAGTTGCGCAGGTCGTCGCCGTGGGCGGCGCGGTAGTCGTCGATAAGTTCCTGCAACGATGCAGACACGAAGAAGTATTGCTGACGCACGCGCAGCAACTTGCCGGCGTACGTGGTGTCGTTCGGGTAGAGCACACGCGTGATGTCGTGGACAGCCTCGCGCTCAAGGATCGCGTCGGCAAAGCGCTGAGAATTGAACGCGTCATAGTCGAACTCATCGATCGGGGAAGCGTCCCACAGACGCAGTGTGCCCACATTGTTCGTGCCGTAACCCGTGATCGGCATGTGGTACGGAATTGCGCGCACATCCATGTCGTCGAAATGAACAATGCGCTGCTCAGAGCCACGACGCACGATAAACGGGTAGAACGATTCCTTCCAACGGTCCGGGTGCTCGCGCTGGAAGCCGTCCTCGAACTCCTGGCGGAACAACCCGTAGCGGTACAGCAGGCCATAGCCGGTCAGCGGATAGTCCTGCGTCGCTGCCGAATCCAAGAAGCAGGCGGCGAGGCGGCCGAGCCCGCCATTGCCCAGTGCCGCGTCGTGTTCTGCCTCCAACACGTCGGAGAGCTCGTGGCCCAACTCGCGGGTCACCGCCTCAGCCTTATCGACGAGCCCAAGGTTTGTCAGATTGTTCAGCAGCGCACGGCCCTGCAAAAACTCCGCCGAGAAATACGCAGCGCGACGAGCCTTGCGGTAGGCGTTGCGGGTTTCATCCCAATCGTCGGCGATCTGCTCAACGACAGCGGCCGACAAGCCGGTCCAAAACTTCTTTACGGTTGCGGCTTGCGGCGACTTGCCGGCAAAGCCACGGACATGGCCTGCGATCGTCTGCTCAAATGTGGGTGACTGCTTGGAGAACGTCATGGCGCCCAAGCGTACCGCCAGTTAGCCAGCTAGGTAGGTCAAGACAGCAACTGCGGCCGAGCGTGTGGCAGCAGAAATCGTGGGCTCATAATCCGGCAGGAAGTTCGGCATATGGTTGACCGGAACATCCTCGGCAACCCTATCCTCCGCGACAGCACGATCCCACACGTCGCGCGGGGTGCATCCGATGAGCCAGAAGAGGTACGGCGCCCCAAACGTTTGACCGATGATCGGGAAGTCCTCGGAAACCGTCTTCGGATCCGACGTGACCGAGTCCTCACCGAACACCGCATCGAAGTTCGCGCGCACTGCGGAAAAGACCGCCTCGTCGTTGTCCAACAGTTCGCCGTGAGCAAAGTACTCGATGCCAGCCGTGCCCTCCGCGCCCGAGGCAGCTACCTCGGCATGGACAACACGCTCGATGGCGGCATACACGCGTGCCTTGACCTTGTCGTCGTAGAAACGGCAGTTGAGCACCAACTCCGCCGACCCTGGAATGATATTGATCGCGCGCCCAGCACTCATGCTGCCGACGGTGACCACCGCGAAATCCGCCGGATTGACCTCACGCCCCACAATCGCCTGCAGACGAGCGATAATCATCGCGGCAGTAAACGTGGGATCCACCGAGTTGTGCGGCATCGAACCGTGGGCCGAACGGCCGGGAATGTGCACCCTGATCGAATCACAAGCAGCGAACTGCGGGCCGGGCTTGGACATGACCTCGCCAGCGCGACCAGGCATCACGTGCAGGCCCAACACCACGTCCGGGGTGGGCACCTTCTCAGCCAGGCCGCCATCGGCCATGTCTTGGGCGCCCGCAGCCAGCTCCTCGCCAGGCTGGAACAATGCGATAAACGTGCCCGACCAGTGGTCGCGCGTGTTGTCCATGACGTGGCACAAGCTCAGCAGAGCCGTGGTGTGGATGTCGTGGCCGCAAGCGTGCATCGTGCCGGTCGTGTGCCCATCCGCAGTGGTGACCACCTTGCGGGAAGCAAACGGTACGCCGGTGCGCTCCGTGACCGGAAGGCCATCAAAGTCGGCTCGGTAGAGCGCTGTCGGGCCTTCACCGTTGCGAAAGACTGCGCAGATGCCGTACTTGCCAATCGGGGCAACAACCTCGCAATCAAGCGGCTTCAACTCATGCAGGATTCGCTGGTAGGTCTCCTCCTCGTGCATGGAGAGCTCCGGGTTAGCGTGCAGTTCCTCGTAGAGTCGGCGCTGCCAGGCTGCATCAACCTGGTACGTATCCAAGATGTCGGCGATGTTGCTCATAGTCTCGTTACCTCTCTACGTTCGGGGCCAAACCTTGGGTATAGCGCAGCACGTTCGGCCTAGGCGTGCATTCTTGGCCTATACGGATACTAGGCGCGACCGTTCCCACGGCACGCAAGCGCTCCAGTTCCGTGGTGACGCGGTCGTGGACATCAAAGGGCGAAAGCGTATTGACGAAGATCTGCGTGCCGCCCTCAAAACCCGCAACAGTAGAGATGCGCCACTTCACATTGATACGCCACGGCATTGGCACCTCGACATCGTGTGGTTTGTAGTGCCACTCTTCGTTCGTGGCCACACGGGTACCGGTCGCGGCGTGTGCGGCGTGGAGCAGGTCCGACATGGCACGGACCTCGTCGTCAGTGTGCAGCCATGGCTCGCATGCTTCCGACTTCGAATACACCGTCATCGTGGGGTAGCGGTGCCCCACACCGGCAACTAGGACGGCGTGGTCGTTCTCCGCGATGACCAGGTTGTTGTCGAAAGCGGGGTTCACACCCCAGTCGTTGTACATGTTCGGGTGCTGCTGCAACTTGGCGATTTCGGACTCAGCGTTGACGCCATGCTCGTCGATAGCAACCAACTGCTTATGCAGGTGTTCAAAGGACGCGCCGGCTGCGGCGAGCCAGTTTTGAAACACCACAACATAGCGGGCGTGACGGTGGTGAGTGATGAGGTCGTGCAACGAATCGACGGTGAAGGCGATGAACTGGTAATGCTCATCCGCAGTGAGCGAGCCTGAGCCTGCGAGGTCGGAGGTGTCGCGGGCGTCGTCGATAAAGTGCCGCCTTGCAATGATGACGTCGTGCCCACCACCAAAATAAGCAGGCGCGATGCTGAGCAGTTGCTCGTCCGGCAGATCCGGATCCTGACCCGACGCAGACAAGCGCGTGCGCACAATATCCAACACGTGGTGTCGGCCAGACGGGTCCGACAGGTAGCGCTCCATGTGCTCCTGCCAATCTTTTGACATTTCCGCACCATAGTTTTCGCGCCAGTAGTCGTAAGAAACGATCTCGAACAGGTTGGGCACGCGCCGAAAGTCGGCCTGTGTCGCATCGAGTTCATCCGGCATGACATTGCGCAGAATGTCGAAACCCGTGCTGGTAGTCACCAGTCGCGAACGCTCCGGGGGAGTATGCAGCATGCGGTCCGCGCAGAAATTACACGTATCGGTGTGCGCGCCGGGGCCAAGTGCTGCAGGTTCGTTCGGCTGGGGGTGAAGCGGACGGTTGCCACGGCCAGGCACCGTCCACACATGGGTTCCGGTGAACGGATTGACCTGCTTTAACGTGCCGTCCTTCATACGTTGCAGCGCTGTGTGCTGCGCGGGCGTCGGGTTGACAGCAGCGTGAGACATGAACGACACCCTACCGCCCCGAGCGTCTAGCCTTATGCCCATGTCTGTCATTCAATTCGACGTCCTCGTCCCACCCGCGGCAGCTCCAGAGGTACGCGACGCATTCCAGCGCGCCCTCGACATCCTGGTGCGCCGCGAGATGCTCACCTCCGGCAGCGTGACTATGGAGCAAGTGCGTATCGACGACACCGTGCACGCCCAGCTCGCCGAAACCTATGAACACGACCGCGGCGAGCCAGCAGACGACGCTGAAATCCACCGCTACCGCATCGAGTCCGAAGGCGCGGACAGTATTAACCGCCTCGCTATGGGGCTCTCACGCATCCTGACCCCCAAGCGCGACCTGCCACGCGACCCCGTGGCGCTCGAGGACCAGGACAAGTTCGAGGCCCCGTCGATTTATCCCTGGACAGTTGAAGTGTTGAGGTAAGCGACCGCAATCTCCGCACCGGCGCGAACGAGCTGCTCGCGGACGTCGTCAATCTCGGGCAGCGTCACTGCGAGAGTTCCGTCGGCGGGCTGCTCGTCGAAACGCCCTGCAGCAATCGCGAATACCGCACCTGCTTCCGCAGCAAGATCGCCGACCACAGACGCCACCTTGCCGGTGCCTGTCTGTCCATCGAAGCGACCTTCGCCGGTGATCACCAACGCAGCGCCATCGATCTGCTCAGTCAGCCCGTTGGAATCTGCGACAACGCGCGCGCCGGGCACGATATGCACGTGGGAATCGGTCCCGTGCAGCATGGTGGAAAGCCATGTCAGGCCGATGCCCACGCCGCCCGCCGCACCAAGCCCCGGGGTTGTGGGGTCGATCTCTGCGACCTCGCACAGTCGAGCAAGGCCACGGTCCAAGAGTTCAACATCGTCGGTGGTAGCGCCCTTTTGTGGGCCGAACACGTGAGCTGCACCGTTCGGGCCTGTTGCTGGTGCAGACGTGTCAGTGAGCAGCACCCACTCCATAGCGCCAGCAGGGACATTGACTTTGGCAGTGTCGAAATCCGCAAGGTTTTCCAAAGCGCCACCGCCAGGTTTTAGCTGATAGCCAGCAGCGTCGAGGGGGTTGACACCGAGCGCCACCAGAATGCCGGTACCGCCATCGACCGTTGCGGTGCCACCGAGACCAAGCACGATACGTTTCGCGCCGCGGGTCTCCGCATCAGCGATGAGCACACCGGTGCCGTAAGTGTCGCCGGTCAGCGGGGCCGGCTTTTCCACAGCGGGCAACCCAGAAGCAGCAGACACATCGATATAGGCGGTGGAGGAGGGGGCGTGGAATGTGTATTCGGCTTCGGTAAGGCGACCGTCTGCTGTGGTCGTCGGTAAGCAAATGCGTTCCCCCTCAAACAACGCGGACGTGCCCTCGCCACCGTCGGCCATCGGGGCAAGGATGATTTGGGCATCGCGGATCACGCTTGTCACACCCTCTGCCAGCCATTCAGCAGCCTCCTGCGCAGTAGCAGTGGACTTAAACGAATCCGGGGCGATGACGATTTTCGGCGACGGAGCCGGGTCGAAAGAGGAAGACATGCGGGCAAGTTTAACCGGAAGACCGCAAAATTCCGCGGGCGGGCGAGATGTGTTGTAGCATCTTTCCGGTAAACAATTCTGCAAGCCTATAGAAATTGGAGGCGGGGTCACATGAGTGCAATCGACCAGGAAGTTGCGAGTTTTTACGACAGGGTGCTCGAGCGAAACGCGGGAGAACCCGAGTTCCACCAAGCAGTTGCCGAGGTGCTCGACTCTCTGAAGATCGTCCTGGAAAAAGACCCGCACTACGCCGACTACGGCCTCATCGAGCGCCTCTGCGAGCCGGAGCGTCAGATCATCTTCCGCGTCCCGTGGATCGACGATGACAACAACGTGCGCGTCAACCGTGGCTTCCGTGTCCAGTTCAACTCCGCGCTCGGCCCCTATAAGGGCGGTCTGCGATTCCACCCGAGCGTGAACCTGGGCATCATCAAATTCCTTGGCTTTGAACAGATCTTCAAAAACTCGCTCACCGGTCTGCCCATCGGCGGCGGCAAAGGCGGGTCCGACTTCGACCCGAAGGGGAAGTCCGACGCTGAGATCATGCGCTTCTGCCAATCCTTCATGACTGAACTGTGGCGCCACATCGGCGAATACCGCGACGTCCCCGCGGGTGACATCGGCGTGGGTGGGCGCGAAATCGGCTTCCTGTTTGGCCAGTACCGCCGCCTGGTGGACCAGCACGAGTCGGGCGTGCTCACCGGTAAGGGGCTGACATGGGGTGGCTCCCTCGTGCGCAAGGAAGCCACGGGGTACGGCGCTGTGTACTTCACCGACGAAATGATGCGTACCAACGGCGAATCCATTGACGGTGCACGCGTGATTGTCTCTGGCTCCGGCAACGTTGCCACCTATGCGATCAAGAAGGCGCAGGCGCTTGGTGCAACTGTCGTTGGCTTCTCCGACTCCTCCGGTTGGGTGGAGACCCCGAATGGGGTTGATACTGAGCTCCTGATCGACATCAAGGAAAACCGTCGCGGACGCGTTTCCGACTATGTCGCAGAAGCCACCGGGGCGACCTACCACACCGACGGCTCCATTTGGGACCTCGAAGCTGACGTGGCGTTGCCGTGCGCAACCCAAAATGAGCTCAACGGCGAGCATGCCCAACGCCTCGTCGACAACGGTGTGAAGTACGTCGCGGAGGGCGCCAATATGCCGTCTACGCACGAAGCGACCGAGGTCTTCCGGGCTAATAAGGTCTCTTTCGGCCCAGGTAAAGCGGCTAATGCCGGTGGTGTTGCTACCTCTGCGCTGGAGATGCAGCAAAACGCTTCCCGTGACTCCTGGTCCTTCGAATACACCGACGACCGTCTGCAGCGCATCATGTCCAACATTTTCAAGACCGCTGCACGAACCGCGGAAGAATATGACCGCGCGGGCGACTATGTTGTGGGCGCAAATATCGCTGGGTTTAAAAAGGTTGCCGACGCGATGCTGGCGCAAGGCGTGATTTAGAGCTTCATCCAGTACGCTGTGCAACTATGTACCGCGTTTTTGAAGCCCTCGATGAGTTAGTGCAGACGATGGAGCAGGCCTACGGCGTGCCGATGACCTCCAACTGCATGGTGCCCCGCAATGAGATGCTCGCTCTTCTCGACGACCTCCGCAACGCCCTGCCCGGCGATCTAGACGATGCCCAGGACGTTCTGGACAAGCAGGACGAAATCCTGCGCGGGGCCCAGGAACGCGCCGACGTTCTCGTTGGCGACGCCGAAGAGGACGCCCGTCGCATCGTTTCCGACGCCCAAGCCGAATCGGAGACGGTGCTGTCGGACGCCCAGGACCACGCAACTCGACTCGTCTCGGGCGCCGAGGAAGAGTCGAACATGATGATCACCCGCGCTCGCGACATTGCAGAAACCACCATCAACAGTGCTCAGCGCGAAGCCGATCACCTTGTGGAAACCGGCAACGAGGAATACCAGCGCTCCGTCGACCAGGGCCTGAAGGAGCAGAAGCGCTTGATCTCCGAGTCTGAGGTCATGCGTCGCGCAGACGAAGAGGCACATCGCCTTGTCGAAGACGCACACGCTGAATCCTCCCGCCTGCGCGCAGAGTGCGACGACTATGTCGACTCCAAGCTCGCAGAGTTCGAGGAGACCCTCAACACCGTGCTGCGCACTGTCTCCACCGACCGCTCCGCGCTGCGTCGTGGGGCGGGCGTCTCCGGTGCAGACCGCGCTCGCCGTGGCCAGGGTGAAGCCGACGAGTACTAGCAAGGGAAGCGATTCGTTGTAGTCTGAAAGGGCTATGGCTAACAATCCTTTCGTATTTGATGTTTCCGGCGTCCTCAAAGGCGACGGACTGCCGGAAACCCTGACGCAGACGGGGCCATCCCCGTCGCGTATCGGCCCGGAAATGATCGCTATTCCTGAAGGCCGAGAGGTCAAGATAGAAGCCACCCTGACCCCACTTGGCTCCGGCATCATGGTCGATGCGACCCTGACTGCCGAATTTGTAGGCCAGTGTGTGCGCTGCCTTAAAGATCTGACCCCCACCGAAACGCTCCAGATCTCCGAAGTGTTTTCCACTTCAGATGATTTCATCACCGGAGACGCAGAGGAAGAAGAAGACCGTGGCTCGGGGGACGAAATTGCCCGTGTCGAAGGCGATACTGTCGACCTAGAGCAAGGGTTTGTGAACGAAGCTGGGCTTAACCTGCCGTTCAACCCGTCCTGCCAGCCAGAATGCGCCGGCGATACCGACGTTCCCGTGCCGGACGGTGTATCGGGCGAAGAAAACAACCTCGTCGACCCACGTTGGGCAGATCTGGAGAAGTTCCTGTGAGCCGTTCACGCAGGAAACCCGCCAACGCCGAACAAGCATGGGAAGACGCCTATGGGGCAGTAGACCATGCGCCACTGCTGGAAAAACTGGGCGTCAACATCGAGCGCGACAATCTCAAACTTGCGCTGACTCACCGCTCGTTCGCCAACGAACACAACCAACTGCCCAACAACGAGCGACTCGAGTTCGTCGGCGACGCCATCTTAGGTCTGACCGTGGCAACTAAGCTCTTTGAGCTTTACCCGTCGCGTCCCGAGTCCGATCTTTCTCCAATGCGCGCAGCGATTGTGTCGCGTTACGGCTTGTCCGACATCGCCCGTGAGATCAACCTCGGCCAGCACGTTCTCATTGGCAAAGGTGAAGAACTGACTGGTGGGCGCGATAAAGAGTCGATTCTTGCCGACACAACAGAGGCTGTGCTCGGCGCGATATATCTCGAGCATGGATTCGCGACTGCCCGCGACGTGATCCTGCGGCTTTTCGACGAGAAACTGCGTCACGCCACCGTAAGCAAAAAGAACAAGGACTGGAAGACCGCACTGCAAGTTCGTGTGGCAGAACTGAAGCTCCCTGTTGCAGAGTATCGCTCTGAGGCGACCGGTCCGGACCACGAGCAAACCTTCCACGCCGAAGCACTAATCAACGGCGTCGTGCGAGGTAAGGGCGTGGGGCCGAACAAGAAACTCGCGGAACAGGAAGCAGCGCAACAGGCACTGGTCTACCTGCGCGACCACGCTGCCGAGGCCACCCTGGGACATGCCTGAACTGCCAGAAGTTGAGGTGATCCGCCGGGGGCTCCAACAACACATAGTCGGCCTCACGTTCGGCCGCGTCGAAGTGCTTCACCCACGTGCATCGCGTGGCAACGAAGTTGATCTTGAGCGAGTGCTGCCGGGACGTACCGTCGTCGATACGGGCCGACGGGGCAAGTACTTGTGGCTACTGCTGGACAATGGGGCAGCGGTGCTGGTGCATTTGAGGATGAGTGGGCAGATGCTCGTCGCAAAGCATGGCGAAGTGACATCGCCGCATTTGCGAATTCGCGCAGACATGGGCACATGTGAGCTGTGTTTCGTCGACCAGCGCACGTTCGGATTCTGGCAATACACCGACCTCGTCGACGGGGTGCCTCGTCCTGCGGGCCATATTGCGCCGGACCCTTTCGAGGATGCATTTGATGTGCGAGAGACAGCGCGCGCGATGCGCCGGAAGAATTCGGCTCTGAAAACGGTGCTGCTCAACCAAGAAATTGTCAGTGGAATCGGCTCGATCTACGCCGATGAAGCAATGTGGTCTGCAAACCTCAAACCCTGGCGTAAAGCGCGCACCATGCGACAACGCGACGCCGAAGCAGTGCTTGAGGCATCGCGTGACGTAATGGCCCGGGCGCTCGAGCAAGGCGGCACGAGCTTCGATGCCCTCTATGTCAACGTCAACGGAGCCTCCGGATACTTCGCACGCTCTCTCAATGCATACGGTCAAGCCGGAAAACCCTGTGCGCGATGCGGAACGGAGATCGCCCGCACCGTGATCAACGGCCGTTCCAGTTATTACTGCCCGGTTTGCCAAGTGCTCTAGGTTAGAAGACATGGTTGATCAGCAGACGTTCAAAGTCGCGATGTCCCAGGTTGCCGCTGCAGTTGCCATTGTGACGACAGGGACGCAAGCATCGGCACACGGCACAACGGTCAGCGCATTCATGTCACTTTCTCTCGAACCACCGATGGTGCTGGTCTCGCTAGACCAGAAGTCATCGCTGCTCGCGAGGTTGGAGATCGGCTCACCGATCGGTATCAACGTGCTGTCCACCGAACAGAACGAGTTGGCGCGCAGGTTCGCTGACAAGCTCGAGGATCGTTTCGCGGGGGTGGATTGGCGCATTGCCGACGGCGCACCGAAACTTGCCGGCGACCACACCTGGATCGCCGGCAACGTTAGCCGCATCATCGAAGCAGGGGACCACTTCCTCGTCTTGGTTGACGTCACTGCCACCGAAGTTACCGCAAACTGCCCGCTGCTGTACTGGCAACGCGAGTTTGGCACCCACGGGCCAATCCAACCCGGAGAGGTACAGACCAAATCCATAGAGGGGTAGTGCGCTCGATCACGTTGGGTAATTGAGACAACCCAGGGATAAGCTGCCCGCCATGGATTCAGCTACCTCATTTGTCGAGGGATCGCTCAATGGCGTGATTTGGAGCCTCGTACCGTGGTTCCTCGTTGCTGCCGGCATCTACTTCGGCTTGCGCACATTATTCGTTCAAATCCGCATGTTCCCGGACATGCTCAAAGCCGTTGCAGAAACCCCGAAGGGCAAAGACCGCGAAGGTCGAGACCTCGATGAAGAGTACGGTGGCTTGTCGGCCTTCAAGGCTTTCACCATCTCTGCCGCCTCTCGTGTCGGCACCGGCAACATCGCCGGTGTCGCACTGGCAATCTCCATCGGTGGCCCGGGTGCGGTGTTCTGGATGTGGATGCTCGCCTTGCTCGGTGGTGCGACCGCATTCGTCGAATCCACGCTGGCCCAGCTGTGGAAAACCAAGGACAGCGACGGCAACTACCACGGCGGTCCGGCCTACTACATGACCCGGGGCCTCGGATGGAAGCCACTCGCGGTGCTGTTCTCTGCCTTCCTCGCCATCACTTACGGCTTTGTATACAACGCCATCCAAACCAACTCGATTGCTGAAGCGGTTTCCGGTTCGTTGGGCAACGACTCTGTCGCTGTGAAAACCATCGTGGCGGGTGTCGTCGCCGCACTCACCGCGCTCATCATCTTCGGTGGCGTTACCCGCATTGCATCTTGGACCCAGGTGATCGTTCCGTTCATGGCCGGTGCCTACATCTTGATTGGCCTCGCGGTGCTGGTGATCAATTGGCGCGAGATCCCAGGCATGTTCGAACTCATCGTTGGCCACGCACTCGGCCTCAAGCAGGTCGCAGGAGCGACCGTTGGCGCAGCCTTCGCACACGGTATGCGTCGTGGTTTGTTCTCCAACGAAGCAGGCATGGGTTCGGCACCAAACGCTGCCGCGACTGCGACCGTGTCTCACCCCGTTAAGCAGGGACTTGTGCAGGCCCTCGGCGTGTACTTTGACACCCTGCTCGTGTGCTCCATCACCGCGTTTGTTGTACTGCTCGGCCCCGCAATCACCTATGGCCGCGATGACATCCAGGGTGCCTCGCTGACGCAGTCTGCACTCGCCGATTCTGTCGGCGCCTGGGGCGCACACGCCATCACGTTCATCCTGTTCTTCCTGGCGTTTTCTTCCGTGATCGGTAACTACTACTTGGCGCAAGCTAATTTGCAGTACCTCACCGACTCCAAGTCCGCGTTGACCACGTTCCGCATTGTTGTTCTCGGCTTCGTCATCTTCGGTGCGTTCGGATCTGTGCCGCTCGTTTGGGCCCTCGGCGACACGATGGCCGGTCTTCTGGCGCTTTTCAACATCATCGCAATCGTTCCGCTCGGCGGGGTAGCGCTGAAGCTGCTGAAGAACTACAACGAACAGCGTCGCCGAGGAGAAGACCCTGTCTTCCACCGCGACATGCTGCCGGAAGTCAAGAACGTTGAGTTCTGGGACGGCTCCGACCCCGTCACCCGACGCAGCGCAGACGACCGCATCTAAGTTGTATTCTCGGGCGGTATGGCTGAGAAACGCATGACCGCCCACGTCCACGGCGAAGTCCAGGGGGTTGGGTTTCGCTGGTGGACACGCTCCCGCGCCCTCGAACTTGGGCTTGCGGGATACGCCAAGAACCTTGCAGATGGCCGCGTTGAAGTGGTTGCGGAGGGGGAGCAGGGTGGCGTCGAAAAGCTTGAAAAGCTCTTGCGGGAAACACCCTCTGGTTCGGGGCGCCCTGGGCGCGTGAACCATGTGCAAGCCCAGTACAGCGCACCGAAGGGTGCGGTAGGGTTCGACGAACGCTAAAAGCCGCGCCCGAGCGGGTAATATTGCGCGAATGCACCTGAAATCGCTGACGCTCAAAGGATTTAAGTCTTTCGCGTCCGCGACAACCATGAAATTCGAACCGGGCATTTGCGCCGTCGTCGGGCCGAACGGCTCGGGAAAATCCAACGTCGTCGATGCACTCGCGTGGGTGATGGGCGAGCAAGGTGCGAAAAACCTGCGTGGCGGGAAGATGGAAGACGTCATCTTCGCCGGTGCCGGCGGGCGCAAACCACTCGGACGTGCCGAAGTCACGCTTACTTTCGACAACACCGACAAACGATTGCCCATCGACTACACCGATGTAGCAATCACTCGCCGCATGTTCCGCGACGGTGCGTCCGAATACGAAATCAACGGCTCCAAAGCACGTCTCATGGACATTCAGGAGCTGCTGTCCGACTCCGGTATCGGCCGCGAAATGCACATCATTGTCGGCCAGGGCAAACTCTCCGAAATCCTTGATTCGCGCCCTGAAGAACGTCGCGCGTTTATCGAAGAAGCCGCTGGTGTACTGAAGCACCGTCGTCGTAAAGAGAAGGCACAGCGCAAACTTGTCGGCATGCAGGCGAACCTGGATCGCCTCACCGACCTCACCGACGAACTGGGCAAGCAACTCAAACCGTTGGCGCGGCAGGCAGAAGCCGCGAAACGTGGGGCGGCGGTGCAGGCCGAACTGCGCGACGCCAAACTCAAACTCGCAGGTGACCAAGTCGTGCGTTTGCGAGCGAAGCTTTCCGACGCCGCCCGCGCCGCCGAACTCCTCGAAGAACAGGTAGAAACCGTTACCGCGCAACTCGAGGAATACACCGAAGCGCAGGAGAGCATCGAAGCACAGCAGCAGGAAGTACAGCCCAAAGCACAAGAAGCACAGCAGGTGTGGTTTGCGCTATCGACGCTGGCGGAACGGGCGAGTGCTACGGAACGCATCGCATCGGAGCGTGCTCGGAGCCACAACGCCGATGTTGCCTATGCCGGGCAAGACCCGGAAGACCTCGAAGCACGGGCACGGATTGCCGACGAACGCTACGCGGAAGCCGTCGAAGCAGCCGAAGAAGCAGCAGAACAGCTGGAAACGGTACGAGAAGAAGTCGCGGAACGACAGGAAGCTTTCGATGAAGCTGAGCGCGAACACATGGCGCAGGTGCGTGCGATCGCGGACCGTCGCGAAGGCGTAGTGCGACTGCTTGCTCAAGAAGAATCGCAGGCGCAAGCGGTTGAAGCTGCTGAGGAGGAGATTCGGCGTTTCGACGAGACGCTTCAAGAAACCCGTGAACGTGCACGCCAAGCTGACGCTGAGGTTGTGTCCGTTGAGGAACGCATCGCGGCGTTTGAGGCGGAACGCGCTCCACTCGACGCCGCATTCGCCCGCGCCCACACCGAATCTGACGCTGCAGAGAAGCGCCTAGAGCAACTTCGTGCTGAGCAGGGCGAACACGAACGTAACGTAGCAACGCTTGAATCGCGCATTGCAACGCTGTCTGAGCAGACGCCGAAAATGGATGCCGCCGAATTGCTCGACGGTTTCTCACCGCTAGCGGGTTTGCTGACTACAGAGGCAGGTTTGGAAACGGCGCTTGCGGCGGCCCTCGGCGACTATGCCGAAGCGCTCGCAGGTGATGTGTCCGACGAGACCGTGTCGCGGTTGGGGAATGCGAGTCGTACGGTGGTCGTCGATACACGAGGCGGCTCCACATGGCGCCTGGAGACCGACGTTGAGGTGGACTGGCTGCTCGACCACGTCACGCTGGACGATGCAGTGGCTGGTCCGGTGACACGTTTGCTCGCTGACACTGTGGTCGCAAAAAATGTTGAGCTGGCTCGTGCCGTCGTCGAACAAGACCCGAGATTACGAGCCGTCACACACGACGGCGTACTTGTCGGCGAAGGCTGGATCGCAGCCGGCTCCGGGCAAGCAACCACGGTTGAAGTCTCCGCCCGCATCGAGGCTGCTCGCGTGGAACTTGAAACGGCCCGCCAACAACTCAGCGAACTCGCAGGCACGTTTGAAGGTGCGAAGGTTGCGGCGGAAGAAGCCCGAGTCAACGCCGCGTCGGCGCGTGCGTCTCTTCGAGAACACGACACCGAACTCGAAGCCTGGCGACGCGATCGCACCCGCCTGGTCAAGCAAGCTGAAGCGAACAAGTCGGAGCACGAACGAGCTGCGCAGCGCGCCAACGAAGCTGACGCACGGCTTGCGCAACGCCGCACCGAACTGGAAGAAACTCGCGACCGCCTCACCCGAGTGGACACGGACGTATCCGCCTCACCCGAGGAGCCGTCATCTGCCGAACGCGACGCTGCCCGAAACGCGCTAAACCACATCAAATCCATGGAAATGGAGGCCGTTCTCGCCGCGCGTACTGCACAACAGCGGGCAGAGGCGGAAGCGGGCAAGGGAGACGCGCTACGCCGCCAAGCCGAGCAAGAACGTCAGGCGAAAGCCCGCCATGACGCTGCGATGGCAAGGCGTCGAGCAGAGGCGGAGCTAGCGGGGGTCGTCGAGAAGCACGCGCGCGACCTTGCCGCCCGAATCGAGGACGCGTTGGCACGCGCGACGGCGCAACGCGATGAGCTCTCCGCCCAGACCGCAAGCCTGCAGGGGCAGTTGCAGCAAGCTCGTCAGCAGGTCAATGCCACGCGCCAACAATTGTCTCGATTGACCGACAACGCACACGCATCCGATATTGCCCGCTCGCAAGCACAGGTGCGTATCGACGAAGCCGAAGCCAACATCACCTCCACCCTGGGCATCGCCGTAGCCGATCTGCTTGATGGGTACACCCCAGGTGAGGACTTTGACCGCGAAGCAGAAGAGAAACGTCTCAAGCGGGCAGAAAAGGATCTGCGCGCGCTGGGTAAGGTCAACCCGCTGGCATTGGAGGAATACAAGGCGTTGGAGGAGCGGTATTCGTTTCTTTCTACGCAGCTTGATGATGTTATTCAGGCACGCAAAGACCTCACTGGTGTGATCGAGGACGTTGACGCACAGATCTTGCAGTTGTTCACCGATGCCTGGACGGATGTGGAGGCCGAGTTCCCGCGAGTGTTCCAGACGCTCTTCCCGGGTGGTGAGGCGCGCTTGGTGCTCACCGAGCCAGACGACATGTTGGCCACCGGCATTGAAATTGAGGCCCGGCCACCGGGGAAGCGTGTCAAGCGGCTTTCGCTGCTTTCCGGTGGTGAAAAATCGCTGACAGCCTTGGCGTTTCTTGTCGCTATCTTCCGTGCGCGTCCAAGTCCGTTTTATGTGCTCGACGAAGTTGAGGCGGCGCTCGACGACGTCAACCTGCGCCGGCTCATTGCCCTTCTGGAGGAACTCCGTCAGGATTCGCAGCTCATTGTGATCACGCACCAGAAGCCAACGATGGATGTTGCGAACGTGCTTTATGGCGTGACTATGCGTGGCGATGGCGTCACTCGAGTGCTGTCTCAACGCATGCAACCTGCCGGTGCAGCGCCTGGGGTATAGCATCTGGGGCGTAGCACCTGGGGCGTAGCACAGCGCAAGATGGCTACCCGGTGTCCGGTGCGAACAGGGGTGGATCTGTTCCCGGTAGTTCTTGGTCGTCGAAACTTGGGTGTTTGTCCCGAATTTTTCGTTTATGCCGCTGACCGGGTGACTGTTCGAACTGCCATGTGCTGGTCGTGGTCGGTGGCCCGCCGTCGGCTGGATGGTGGGTGATGTCCCAGGTGTCGGGGTCTTTTTCGAAGTGTCCCTTACCACCTGCTCCGTCTCTGTTGTCGTTGTTGCATCTGTGGTGTTCGCGACATAGCAGTATCAGGTTATTGAGGTCAGTGACACCTCCGTGGAGGTAGGACTGCAGGTGGTGGGCTTCGAGTTCGACGCCAGGTTTGGTGCACCCGTTCCAGGCGCAGACACCTTGGGTAGCGAGTAGGACGAGGCGCTGTTCAATCGACGCGAGGCGGGCGCGTCCGAGTGATAGTGGCACACCGGTTGCAGAGTCGAGTTGGAGAGCAAAAGTGTCTCCTGCTAAGCCCAGGTGAAGAATGTCGAGGGCAGTGAGATCCACACTGGTATTGGTGGAAAAGCGTGTTTGCCAATCAGCACCGACCAGATCTTCCAGGGTCAGTGTCACCACAACGGTTCCGATGCCGCGGTCGCGCGTGATACGTGCCTGGGAGTAGTTATCCAGGATGTGCATGAGTTGGTCGAAGCGGCGTTGTTGTTTCGTGCGGGTGTCTTTGGAGCCGTCGGGTAGGTGAGAGCCGGGGGCTTCTCCGGCGGCGAGGGCTGCTTCGAATTTTGCGCGTGATGCGGCGTCAAGGTAGAGCCGGGCGTAGGAGCCGCCGTCTGCATCGGTGGGTCCGAAGGAGATGCCTCGTTTTTTAAACGCGGCTAGGGGGTCCTTTTTCTTTTCGTAGTCCAGCCCCGCGCGGTTGGCTTTGCGGACGAGGTCGGTGACGAACTTCCGGAGCTCTTCGGGGGTCATGCGTGCTGCGGCTTCCATGGCTTGGGAGTAGCACTCGAGGTAGCCCGGGTTGGCGTGTTCGTTGAGGTCCTTGAGCGCGTTGGAGATAATGCGCTTCTTTTCTTCGGAGGCTTTCTTTTCTCGTGCAGCCTTGCGGGCGCGTTCCTGGGCTTTCTTTTCTTGTTCTTTGCGTCGTTGTGCTTCTTCTTCTGCGGCGCGCTTTTCCTCTTCGGTTTGTTCCGGGTTAGTTGGTGGGGCTGGGATATCGGGCTCGCCGAAGAGGCGCTTGCCGTGGTTGAGGAGGTCGAACGCCTGGGCACGGGAGAGGCCGAGGCGTTGCGTGAGGTATTCCACGGGATGGTTGGCGCCGACCAGGGATCCGGCATTGTCCCTTGTGCAGAGATGTGCGAAGGCGGCGTTGACGTTTCCGAGCAGTGGCAATGAGCCGTGTAGCCGCTCTATTGCTTGGTGGGTGCCGAGGAGGTGGAGGGAGTCGGGTTCCATCATGAGGTTGGACAGCGCTTCTAGTCCAGCGGTGATCTGGTTGACGTGTTGGTCGATGATGGTTGTCATGGGTCCCCCTCTCGGCTACGTGTGCTGCTAACTGAGTTGAAAATGAAGCTACAGACCAGGCCGACACGATCGCCACGCATTCGAACACCCGTTCGTATGGATGGGCCTGACCTGCAGCGTTGATTCGTCGATAAGCAATGTGTCTATTGCTGTTCCACCTTGTGTCGTGGCGGCTGGCACACTAGAACGCATGAATACCACTGAGTTGATGAACTCCCCGGCCCTTTGGGTGGCGGTTGCGGTCGTCGTTGCCGTGCTGATCATCGTGGGCATCGTCGTTGCGGGGAAGAAGCGCAAGGAGTCGAAGACCGTTTCGTTTGAGAAGCCGGAGGAGCCGAAGGAGCTCACTCAGCAGGAGAAATCCGGCAATTATCAGGCGAAGGGCGGTTTCAATTTCGCACCGGCGGATGCTCAGCCGAAGCAGCCGGAGCCGATTCGTCGTGACCAGCCGGTTCTGCCGGTAGTCGAGCCTGAAAAGGCCGAGCAGGAGCCGAAGACTGTTATCGAGAAAGCAGTTGCGCCTGATGAAGAGCCATTGCTTGTCGACGACACCACCAGCACGGAGGTAGATCAGCCAGAGCCGTCCGAGCGGCCTGTGGAGGAGCCTGTCGTTGAAGAATGTGCCGTGCCAGAACCGGAGCCGGCACCAGAACCTGAGCCGGTAGCAGAGCCGAAGCCAGCTCCAGAGCCGGTGGAGGAGCCCGTCGCAGAGCCGGCGCCAGCTCCAGAACCGGAGCCGGAACCTGCTGTCGATGAGGTAGAAACCCCTGAGGCCGAATCGGAAACGCCCGATGCGCCAGACACGCCAGACACGGCGGAGGCAGAGGAGGCTGCTGCGGCTGCTGTAGTGGCTCAAGAGGGTGCTGAAGAGGCGCTCCAGGATGGTGCTGAGGTTTCCGATGAGGCTGTCGTTGTTGAGGCCCCCGCGAGCGAACCGATCGATGACATCGCTCCAGCAGCTGGTCGCATGGGCAAGCTCCGTGGCCGCCTTTCCCGTTCTCAGAACGCCATCGGCCAGGGTCTGCTTGGCATTCTTTCCGCTGGCGATCTGGACGAGGACGCGTGGGAGGAGATTGAAGACACGCTGATCTTGGCCGATATCGGTGCGGGTCTGACGATGAAGATCACGGACAACCTGCGCGAGAAGATCGCTGAGCGTGGTGTGGAAAACGAAGCGCAGGCTCGTGCGATGCTGCGCGAAACTCTGATTGAGGCTGCCCGTCCGGAGCTCGACCGTTCGATTAAGGCGATGCCGAATGACGGCAAACCGGCCGTGATCTTGGTTGTCGGTGTCAACGGCACCGGTAAGACGACGACTACCGGCAAGCTTGCTCGTGTGCTCGTGTCTATGGGGCACTCGGTGGTGCTTGGTGCTGCGGATACGTTCCGCGCGGCGGCTGCGGACCAGTTGGAGACCTGGGGCAAGCGCGTCGGCGCTTCCACGGTTCGTGGCAAGGAGGGTGCGGACCCGGCTTCGGTGGCCTTCGATGCTGTGGCAACTGGTGTTGACGAGGGTGCTGATGTGGTGCTCGTCGATACGGCGGGCCGCCTGCACACCTCCACGGGTCTGATGGATCAGCTGGGCAAGGTCAAGCGCGTCGTGGAGAAGAAGAGCAACGTCGATGAGGTGTTGCTGGTGCTCGACGCGACGGTGGGGCAGAACGGCATTGCGCAGGCGCGTGTCTTCCGTGAGGTTGTTGACATCACGGGTGTGGTGCTGACCAAGCTCGACGGCACCGCCAAGGGCGGTATCGTTTTCCAGGTTCAGGAGGAACTTGGTGTGCCGGTAAAGCTGGTTGGTCTTGGTGAGGGCGCGGACGATCTTGCGCCGTTTGAGGTTGAGAGTTTCGTCGACGCTCTTCTCGGCTAAGCGCTTGCTTGTCGACGACCCCGCGCCCCCGGTGATGTGCCCATCACCCGGGGCGCGCGCTAGTCTTGTGGGGATTCTTTTCCGCTAGAAGCAAAAGGGAGCGTGCACACCGTGTTCGAGTCACTGTCCGACCGCCTCCAATCAGCCCTGGGTGGTCTGCGAGGCAAGGGCAAGCTCACCGAGGAGGATATTAACGCCACGGCTCGCGAGATTCGTATCGCGTTGCTGGAGGCGGACGTGTCGCTTCCGGTTGTGCGTGCGTTTATTAAGCGCGTCAAGGAGCGTGCCCTCGGTGCCGATGTTTCGGCAGCGCTGAATCCGGCGCAGCAGGTCATCAAGATTGTTGATGAGGAACTGACAAACATTCTCGGCGGTGAGACTCGCCGGTTGAATTTGGCGAAGAACCCGCCGACCGTGATTATGCTCGCCGGTCTGCAAGGTGCTGGTAAGACCACCCTGGCAGGTAAGTTGGCTAAGCACTTGGCTAAGCAGGGGCACACCCCGATGTTGGTGGCGTGTGACTTGCAGCGTCCGGGTGCGGTGCAGCAGCTTCAGATTGTTGGTGAGCGCGCTGGTGTGCCGACGTTTGCCCCGGATCCGGGTACGTCCATCGACTCGTATGAGCACGAGATGGGCACCTCGCACGGTGATCCGGTTGCGGTGGCGCAGCAGGGTATTGAGCACGCCAAGCAGAACAAAAACGATGTGGTCATCATCGATACTGCGGGCCGCCTCGGTATCGATGAGACCCTGATGACTCAGGCCCGCAACATCCGTGATGCAGTGAATCCGGATGAGGTCATTTTCGTTATTGATGCGATGATCGGTCAGGATGCGGTGTCTACCGCCGAGGCGTTCGCTGCTGGCGTCGACTTCACTGGTGTTGCACTGACCAAACTTGATGGCGACGCCCGTGGCGGTGCCGCGCTGTCCATCCGTGAGGTCACGGGCAAGCCGATTCTGTTTGCGTCGTCTGGCGAGAAGCTCGACGACTTCGACGTGTTCCACCCGGACCGCATGTCCAGCCGTATTCTCGGCATGGGTGATCTGCTGTCGCTGATTGAGCAGGCTGAGCAGACTTATAACGAGCAGGACGCTGAGGCAGCCGCAACCAAGTTGGCTTCCGGCGAACTCACACTGGAGGACTTCCTCGACCAGTTGCTCATGATTCGTCGCATGGGGCCGATTGGCAACCTGCTCAAGATGATGCCTGGCGGCAAGCAGATGAACCAGATGGCGGACATGGTCGACGAGAAGCAGCTCGACCGTATCCAGGCCATCATTCGCGGTATGACTCCTCAGGAGCGCCAGGATCCGAAGATTTTGAACGCATCGCGCCGCAAGCGCATCGCTAACGGTTCCGGTGTGAAGGTCTCGGATGTGAACCAGTTGGTGGAGCGCTTCTTCGAGGCGAAGAAGATGATGGGGCAGATGGCCAGCCAGTTCGGCTTGCCGGGTATGCCTGGCATGGGCCGAAGCGCTACTAAGAAGAAGCCGAAGGGTCGCCGGGGCAAGAACGGCAAGCGCAAGCCGGTGAAGCGCGGTGGAAATCAGGGCATGCCGAAGATGCCAGGGATGCCAGGAATGCCAGGAATGCCGGGCATGGGTGGCGGTATGCCGGATATGAAGGATTTGGAAAAGTTGCAGAGCCAGCTTCCTGCGGGCATGCAGGGCATGGATCTCAACAACCTCGATTTCAACGAGGCGATGAAGCGTATGCAGAAGGGGAAGTTCTTCTAGCGCGCAGCGCGCCGCAGCGCGAACGCTTCACAGATCAAAGGGGGGAGAGGCCAGCACTTTAGAGGGTGTTGGCCTCTTCGCCATCTTGGGCAGAGTCGGTGGCGGTTTCGGGGGCCAGCGTGGTGTCGTCGATAAGCCCAAGCTTGTTGAAGATCGGGGTGAGCTCTTCCCACATCAATGGGGCGAGCGATTCGGCGTACGCGTTGGAGATGTGATTCTGGTCGCGGTAGATGTAAATGTTGCCGATCTGCGGCGGGCAGATGCCGTCGATGCAGTACCAGCTGGCGGTGTCGATTTCCCACTGGTTGTAGCCGCCGTCGAGGAAGTACTTCGCAGGGTCTTCAGGGGAGTAGACCACGTGTGCGTCCATGGAGCAGTCGGCTTCGGAGTATCCGGCTACGAGGCACAGGTTGGGGTCCATTGGGTCGCCGTCGGGGTTGAACATCCATGGGTTGTCGCGCAGGCCGACGAATGGGATGCCGTATTCAGCGAGGCGTTGCCAGAAGTTTGCGTATGCGTCAGGCACGTAGTCCTGAGAGGCGATGCCACCGCCTGCGTGACCTGCGGGGCGTGTGGAGGTGGAGATCACCATGGCAGGGTTGAGTTCGACGAGTTCTGCGAACGCGTTCTCGCCCCATTCTGCGCATTCTGGCGAGACAATGTCGGCGTTGGCGGGGTCCCAGGGGCCTCCGACGACGAGTGGGCATTCTTGGCGCACGAATGTTGCAACTTTGAAGCCGTGGCGTTTGCCAAGGATGTCCAGTGGGATGCCGAATGGTTCGATGTGGGAGCCGCCGACCAGTGCGATGGTGGTGTCGGCTTCCAGGTCACCGTATACGCAGTGAGGTCCCGGCATGATGTCTGGGCCTTCGGGGAGGAAGACCATGCAGTTGTCCAGTCCGATTGGTGGGTAGATGCCTGCAACCAGGTTCGGGTCTGGTCGGGCTTCGACGTCGGGGACTTCGGCGCCGGCGAGTGCGAGTGCGCCTGGGTAGATGGCGGGGTCGAGGGGTTTGTCGGCGTCGTCGATACGATCGTTCCAGATTGGCTGGATGGCAAGTGCTGCGGCAAACAAAGCGGCGGTGAGCACACCACCCGTTGCGCGGAATTTTCCGGGCCACGTGCGTAGCGACGACCCCGCGTCGCGCACCGGCGTATCCATGGCACGCGGGCGCGCACGATGCTGGCGTAGTGGATCTTCCACCAGCATGTGGGTGATGTGTGCGAGGGCGAGGGACACGGCGATGACACATGCGCCGAGCCATGCTGGGGGAACGGCGTATCCGCCGAGGGCGGTGACGATGATCAAAAGCGGCCAGTGCCAAAGGTAGAGCGAGTAAGCGATCTTGCCCAGCCAGGTCATGGGTGCAGATGCCAGCACGCCGGAGACAGCGTTGCTGTTGCCTGACAGGATGACCAGTGCGGCACCGGTCAGTGGCAGCAGTGTGAGGGGGCCGGGGAATGCGAGCGACGTTGGGATAACGATGCCGGTGATGGTGATCATTGCGACGCCGAGTAGCGCAGTGAACCAGGCGAAACGCTGTGGGAAGAATCGCTCGGCTGGTACGAAGGCGAGCAGTGCGCCGAGGGAGAGTTCCCATGCGCGAGAGAACGTGGAGTAGTAGTTGGCGCCGGTGCCGACGAAACCGAAGCGGGAGGCCCAGGCGAAGGAGGCGATAGTGATGAGCGCCAGCACCCCGATAGCTACGCGCCGTGCCCAGACAGGGTTGGCTTTGAGCTTCGATACCGCAAAGGCCAGCAGGGTGCCCATGAGGATGCCGAAGATGTAGAACTGGCCCTGGACCGACATTGACCACAAGTGCTGTAGCGGGGATGTTTCCTGGCTTGCTGCAGCGTAGTCGGCATTTTGGGCGATGAGTTCCCAGTTTTGGTAGTACAGCATCGACGCTGTGACTTGGCTCGCGAGCTGCTGGCTCATCAGTTCTGGCGTAAACGCGAGAACGAGAAGGACAACGCTAACGATGACAAGTGCGAGCGCCGGTACGAGTCGGCGGATGGTGCGCCACAGGGGCCACCACGGGTTCAGGTTTGGGTTCGGACGCAGAGCGTATCGCAGTTGCCCGCCAAGGAAAAAGTAACCGGACAGCAGCAGGAAGACGTCGACGCCACCAGAGACACGTCCGACGAAGACGTGGAACAGGACGACGAGTGCGATGGCGTATCCACGCAGCCCATCGAGGTCGACGCGGTATGCGGTCGAGCCTTTTGTCGACTGTGCCGATTGTCCTGCCATCGTGTCCAACCTTGTCAACTACTTCTATTTCGTTACAGGCGACGTGTATTGCAGCTGGCAATGCGCGTCGCAATCGGTAAAGACCATACAGTCTGAACTTTGCATGACCGAACCAGCCACACCGGGGCATTGCAAGGCATTGCCGTGCGGGAGTTTGGTGTCTTGGGGTTTTAGCCCGTAAGGTGTCAAAGGTTGTCTGACGTCATTGTTGGCGTTTGGCACGACAAGTCTATAACTGCGTACGCGCCGGATCCGTCTGGATCCTTCCCAGGTTGCCTGGGAGGGGATGGTCGACCGGCCAGGCACGCGCAGGGTAAATAAGAAGGGTTGAACCGGCTCGTCGAGAAGCGGCGAGTGTCTGCACTGCCCAGTGACCTAAAGGAAGTACACCATGGCTGTAAAGATCAAGCTGCAGCGCGTTGGCAAGATCCGCAACGCTCAGTACCGTGTCGTCATCGCTGATGCTCGCACCCGTCGTGACGGTGCTGTCATCGAGAGCATCGGCATCTACCACCCGAAGGAAGAGCCGTCGCTCATCCGCATCGATTCCGAGCGCGCTCAGTACTGGCTGGGTGTCGGCGCACAGCCGACCGAGCCGGTGCTCGCGCTGCTGAAGGTGACCGGCGACTGGCAGAAGCACAAGGGCCTCGACGGTGCTGAGGGCACCCTCAAGGTTGCTGAGGAGAAGCCGTCCAAGCTCGACCTGTTCAACCAGGCTCTGGAAGAGGCTAAGAACGGCCCGACCGCTGAGGCGATCACCGAGAAGCGCAAGAAGGCTAAGGAAGACGCTGAGGCTAAGGCAGCTGCTGAGGCTGCAGCTGCCGCAGAGGCCGAGGCTGCAGAGGCTGAGGGCGAGTCCGCTGAGGCTGAGTCTGAGGAGGCTCCGGCCGAGGAGGCATAAGCCTTTCGCTTATCGACGACACCCCGCACCGCACACTTTTCGTGCCGGTGCGGGGTTTTTCGTGCTGCAGCTTTGCAAAACTTGCGTACGGTTGGGCATGTAGACATTTCCTAATCGAAAGGGGAGCGGATCATGGCTCGTACGTTTTTGGTGACTGGTGGCGCGGGCGGCATTGGCAAGGCGACTGCGGAGTTGCTTACTTCTCGCGGCCACAAGGTGATTACTGCCGATATTGCGAATGCGGATATCAATGCGGATCTCACAACTGTTGAGGGCCGGCAGGCACTCGTTGATGAGGCAACCAAGCTTTCCGAAGGAAAGCTCGACGGCGTCATTGCGAATGCCGGTATGCAGGCGCCGACGCCGAAGACCGCGCAGGTGAACTACTTCGGCGCGGTGGCAACGCTTGAGGGGCTTCGTCCGCTGCTGGAGAAGTCGGATGCGCCGCGCGCTGTGGTGACGGCGTCGATCGCATCACTGCAGCCGGCGGATGACCAGTTGATTGAAGCGATGCTTGCTGGTGATGAGGAAGCCACCGTCAAGCGTGGTCAGGAACTTGCTGACCAGGGCCCCGAAGTTGCATACCTTAACTACTCGTCCTCTAAGCAGGCCATTGCTCGTTGGGTGCGCAAGAACGCGATCTCCGAGGAGTGGGCTGGCAAGGGCATTGCGCTCAACGCTATTGCGCCGGCCGTCGTGATTTCCCCGATGACTGAAGAGCTGCGCAACACCGACGAGGGTCGTGCGCAGTTGGCACAGGTGCCGATGCCGCTGAACGGTTGGATGCCGGCAGAGGCCGCGGCCAGCTTTATTGCATGGCTGACCAGTGAGGAGAATACCCACCTGTGCGGCCAGGTTGTCTTTATCGACGGCGGCTTCGACGCCACGGTTCGTGGCGACAAGGTCTGGTAGGCCGACAAGGGCAATTTGTGGGACTGCTACCGTAGCCGATTATGGAGCTCAATATTGGCCGCGTCGTGAAGTCGCACGGCGTGAAGGGTGAGGTAGCAGTCGAGCTCCTCGCCGACGAGTCTGAAGACCACATTGTTGTCGGCGAGGTGCTCACCGGCCGCCAGGCCGGCAAGGAACAGCACTTGACTGTGAAGACGGTTCGGCCTCATCAGAAGCGCCTCCTCGTCAGTTTTGAGGAGGTGCCAGACCGCACCGCTGCGGACAGTCTGCGGGGCATGAAGTTTTTTGCAGAACCTCTGGAGCGCGACGAGGATTCCGACGAGTACTACAACCACGAACTCATCGGGTTGAAGGTCCGCCATGACGGCGATGAAGTTGGCGCTGTTACTGGCGTGATGGATGCGCCGAATCGCAAGATTCTGGAGATCGACTATCACGGCAAGGAAGTCCTCGTGCCCTTCGTTATGGAGTTTGTGCCGGATATTGACCTCGCTGATGGCTACCTGGTGATTACGCCGCCGGAGGGACTGCTTGATGTCTAACCCGAAGCCGGTGCTTCGCCTCGATGTCGTCACTATTTTTCCCGAATATCTCGACCCGCTTCGTCATGCGCTGTTAGGTAAGGCGATTGAGCAGGGAATCCTCAACGTCGGTGTGCATGACTTGCGCGATTGGGCGACGGGTAACCACAAGTCGGTAGACGCGCCCCCTCTGGGCGGTGGTCCTGGCATGGTGATGAAGCCGGAGGTGTGGGGTCCGGCGCTCGACGATATCGCTGCGGGACGCACAGGCACGGAGCTGGACTCGGCGGCCAAGCACCGGAATGACAAGTTGCGTCACGACGATGTCGCAAACGTTGCACCACGCCCTTACGAATCCCCAGTGGCAGGCGATGACGCCTCAAAGCCGCTGTTGCTCGTTCCCACACCGGCCGGAAAGCCATTTACGCAGGCGGATGCCCGTGCCTGGTCGCGCGAGGAACACATTGTGTTCGCTTGCGGGCGCTACGAGGGAATCGACCAGCGTGTCTTCGAGGATGCGAAGCAGCGCTACCGGGTGCGTGAGGTGTCCATTGGTGACTATGTACTCATTGGTGGCGAGGTCGCCGTACTGGTCATCGCGGAGGCAGTCACCCGGTTGATCCCCGGAGTGCTTGGCAACACTGAAAGCCACGAGGAGGACAGCTTCTCGGATGGGTTGCTTGAGGGGCCGAGTTACACAAAGCCTCGAGTGTGGCGGGGGATCGAGGCTCCGGAGGTACTCACTTCCGGCGACCACAAGAAGGTTGATGCGTGGCGCCGTGAACAGTCGTTGAAACGCACCCGTGCCGTCAGGCCTGAATTGCTCGAACAGGTGGAGCTCAGCGAAGACGACCGCTTCATGCTGGATTCGCGTGAGGTTATGTCGGTGTTCGAGGTGGGCGGGCAGCGTGTCGTCGCAAAGCAACTGCGACGGGCATTGAAACAGGCTGGCTACCGTGCGGAGACGATCGAGCGGAACGAAACGACGCTCATGGTGAGAGGGCGAACCGTGCTTTCGCTGGAGGATGCGACGCAGGCTGTTGCGGATGCGTTGCCGAAGGGCACGCAGTGGAGCGGGTACACGGCGGGGTAATGCCTGCTGAGGTGGTAGAAATCACCTTAGAATAATTTAAAGATCCGATCATTGGTCGCGTAATGTTTGGTGTGTTACACGCGTTGCAAAAACGAAAGGACACCCATGCTCGCGTCAGTGCTCGACCCCGCTTCGGGGCTCGCAATTGTCCTTCAAATCGCCATCATTCTTGGCGCTCTTCTGCTCGGTACGCGGTACGGGGGCCTTGGGCTCGGTCTGATCTCTGGCATCGGCCTTATGCTCATGGTCTTCGTCTTCGGTCTGGAGCCGGGCGAACCACCGGTGGGCGTTATGCTCACCATCATCGCAGTCATCGGCTGTGCGGCGACCCTCCAACAATCGCGCGGATTGGAGGTGATGATGCAGCAAGCCGAGAAGCTCCTTCGCGCCCACCCCGAACGGATCACCCTGCTGGCTCCGGTGACCACATGGTTCCTCACTGTGCTGTGCGGTACCGGCCACGTGGTGTACACCATGTTCCCGATTATCGAGGACATTGCGGTGAAGAAGGGAATTCGCCCGGAGCGTCCCATGGCGGTTGCTTCTACTTCGGCGCAGATGGGTATTACTGCCTCGCCGGTGTCGGTTGCCACCGTGTCGCTCGCGTCGATTTTGGCGGAGAACGCCGGAGTGATCGATAAGGCGTATTCGATCCCGCAGATTCTTATGGTTGCCATTCCGGCTTCGCTTTCCGGCGTGATCTTGGCCGCGTTGTGGTCGTTGCACCGTGGCAAGGATCTGGACAAGGATCCGGTATTCCAGGAGCGCATGCAGGACCCGGCGTTTGCGGAGTCCATCAACAAGTCCAGCCATTCGCTTCTGGACGAAGTCTTTCCAAAGTCCGCCCGCAACGCGGTGTGGATCTTCCTCGGTGCGATCGCGTTCGTGGTTGTTCTCGGCGCGTTTGAGGGCCTGCGTCCCGCGTTCGACGACGGTGACGGAGGCATGAAGCCGCTGTCCATGAACCTCGCCATCCAGATGGTGATGCTCTTTGCCGGTGCGATCATCTTGCTGTTCTGCAAGGTGGATCACAAGAAGATCGCCTCGACACCGGTGTTCAAGGCAGGCATGACCGCGGTGTTCTCCGTGTTTGGCGTGGCCTGGATGGCGGATACGTTCTTCGCCGCGCACATCGACCAGTTGGAGGAAAGCCTCGGTTCTGTTGTGGAAGCTGCCCCGTGGGCGTACGCCATCGTGTTGCTGATTGTGTCCAAGTTGGTGAACTCCCAGGCTGCGGCGCTGGTCGCCATCGCCCCGATCGGGCTTGCCTTGGGCATCGACCCGAAGGTCATTGTCGGCTTCTACGGCGCGGCGTATGGCTACTGGATCCTGCCCACCTACCCGTCGGATCTTGCCTGCATCGGCTTCGACCGCACCGGCACCACCCGAATTGGCAAGTTCGTGATCAACCACTCGTTCCTGATTCCGGGTGCGATCTCGGTGTTCACTTCGTGCGTGGTGGGCTCGATTCTGGCGCAGGTGCTGCTGTAAAGCTGGCACAACAACGGCGCGACTAAGATCGCCCGAATGACATCAATCGCAGTCACCATCGCGAACGAACTCAACATTCGGGAATCTCAGGTCGAGCAGGCGCTGAAACTGCTCGCCGAGGGCAACACCGTGCCGTTCATTTCCCGCTACCGCAAGGAAGCCACCGGTGGGCTCGACGACGGGCAGTTGCGCCACATTGAGGAGCGCAACATCTACCTCGTCGAGCTCGCTGAGCGCAAGACCGCGGTGCTCGAAAGTATTGAGGAGCAGGGCAAACTTACCGACGATCTCAAACGCGAGATTCTCGCAGCCGATACGAAGGCGCGCGTTGAGGACCTGTACTTGCCCTACAAGAAGCGTCGCAAGACTAAGGCGGATATCGCCCGCGAGGCAGGTCTTGAGGATTTGACGCAATTGCTTATCGACGACCCCACCGCCACCCCCGAAACCCTCGCCGAGAGGTTCCTCTCCGAAGGATTCCCGGACACGAAGGCTGCACTTGCCGGTGCCCGCGCGATTCTGGTGGACCGGTTCGCCACTGACGCCGACCTGGTCGGTGCGGTGCGTGACCGCGTGTACGAGCAGGGCACCATGCGCTCCTCGGTCGTTGAGGGCAAAGAACAGGAAGGTGCGAAGTTCGCGGACTACTTCGATTTCTCGGAGCCGTTCGACAAACTGCCCAGCCACCGCATTCTGGCGTTGCTGCGTGGTGAGAACGAGGGCGTGCTCACGCTCAACCTCGACCCGGGAGACGAGGCCGTCTTTGAGGGCATGATCGCGGATCGTTTCGATCTGCCGGTGAAGGATTCCGCGTGGTTGGCCAAGGCGGTGCAGTGGGGTTGGCGCACGAAACTGCAGGTGTCGGCCAACCTGGATACCCGCATGCGGTTGAAGGAAAAGGCCGAGGAGGGCGCGCTGCAGGTGTTCAAGACCAACCTGCGTGACGTGTTGCTCGCCGCCCCCGCAGGTCAGCGCGCAACGCTCGCGCTTGACCCGGGCTATCGCAACGGCGTGAAGTGCGCGGTTGTGGACGGCACCGGCAAGGTGCTGGCCACGACAATCGTCTACCCGCACCAGCCGCAGAACCGTTGGGACGCGTCGCGTGCCGAGTTAGCGTCGCTGGCTGCCCAGCACGGAGTCGAGCTCATCGCTATTGGCAACGGCACCGCTTCGCGCGAATCGGAGAAGCTCGCCGGCGAGGTAGCGGACCTCATCGCACAGGCTGGCGGCAAGCGCCCGACTCCGGTGGTTGTGTCCGAATCAGGCGCGTCGGTCTATTCGGCAAGCCCAATCGCAGCCGAAGAGTTCCCAGACATGGATGTCTCGCTGCGCTCCGCAGTGTCCATTGCGCGCCGCCTGCAGGACCCTTTGGCGGAACTGGTCAAGGTTGACCCGAAGTCGATCGGCGTAGGCCAGTACCAGCACGACGTGAATCAAACGGCGCTCGCACAGACGTTGGACGCTGTGGTGGAGGATGCGGTGAACTCAGTTGGCGTGGACGTCAATACCGCTTCGGCACCGCTGCTTGAGCGTGTCGCTGGTCTGTCCGGCACGGTGGCGAAGAACATCGTGGCGTACCGCGACGAGCACGGCAGTTTTGCTACCCGCAAGGAGTTGGGCAAGGTTCCGCGTCTGGGGCCGAAGGCTTTCGAGCAGGCCGCTGGCTTCCTGCGTATCCAGGGCGGGACGAACCCGCTCGATGGCTCAGCGGTACACCCGGAGGCTTACCCGGTGGTGGAGCGCGTCGCCCAGGCGACGGGCCTGAACACCGAGCAACTCATCGGCAACACGGCGGTACTCACCAAACTCAAGCCGGCGGATTTCGCTGACGACACTTTCGGTGTGCCTACCGTGACCGACATTCTCGCCGAGCTGGACAAGCCGGGGCGCGACCCGCGCCCTGAGTTTAAAACTGCGGAGTTCAAGGAAGGCGTCAACGAGGTCAAGGATCTCAAGCCCGGCATGATCCTCGAGGGAACCGTGACCAATGTTGCCGCTTTCGGCGCGTTCGTGGATGTGGGTGTGCACCAGGATGGTCTGGTTCACGTCTCCGCGATGAGCCACAAGTTTGTCTCTGACCCGCACGAGGTGGTGCGCTCCGGCGAGGTGGTCAAGGTCAAGGTGATGGATGTGGATGTCGCTCGCAACCGCATTGGGTTGAGCCTGCGGCTTGACGACGAGCCTGGCCAGCCCGGCCAGACCACCAGCCAGAAACAACGCAGCGGGCAGAGCCGTGGCCAGAACCGTGGCGGTCAGAAGCAGCGCCAGGGGCGAAACCAGAACCGGGGCGGTGATCGTCGTCAAGCAGCTGGCTCGATGGCGGACGCACTCAAACGTGCCGGATTTGGGAAGTGACCGGGCAGTATGTAGAATGCTGCAGGTTGTTGTAATCGACACGAACCGGCCGAGCGCCCTGATTAGGGAAGTGCCGCCAGGGTCCTCTGTCCGAAAACGAAAAGGATTGCTTTCATGAGCAACGGCATTATTGATCTGGTTGACGCAGGCCAGCTCCGTGACGATATCCCGGACTTCCGCCCGGGCGATACCCTCGACGTTCACGTTAAGGTTATCGAGGGTTCTGTGACCCGTACTCAGGTGTTCACTGGCTTCGTTGTGCGTCGCCAGGGCAGCGGTATCCGCGAGACCTTCACCGTCCGCAAGGTTTCCTTCGGCATCGGCGTTGAGCGTACCTTCCCGGTGCACTCCCCGAACCTGGAGAAGATTGAGGTCGTCCGCAAGGGTGACGTCCGTCGTGCGAAGCTGTACTACATGCGCGATCTGCGCGGTAAGGCTGCTCGTATTAAGGAGCGTCGCTAGTTTTAGCCGCACCACGTGCCCCGTCCGAGTTTCTCGGGCGGGGCACGTTGCGTTCTCAGGGTGTCGGGGTGCGGTGCTAACCTATCCGGCGTGACCAACGCGAATGTGCCCGCCAACGGGCAGCCCCAGACCCCTAAGCCGCACAACCCGTACGCTGCCGAGGATGCATCGTATGAGGTGAACGCTGCAGACCGCCCTGCAGACGGCGCTGCAAATGGCGCTGACAGCAGCGACGAGAAGCAGAACCTTCCCTGGTACGTCGAGATCCCGGTGGTAGTTGTGCTCACGTTGGTGATCATGTTCGTGCTGCAAACGTTTATCGGCCGGCTGTATGTCATTCCGTCGGCGTCGATGGAGCCAACGCTGCATGGCGAGGACGGTTCGGGCGACCGCATTTTTGTGGAGAAGGTCAGCTATTACTTCTCGGACCCTGAGCCGGGTGATGTCATCGTGTTCGCCGGTACGGATTCGTGGAACACGGGTTTTTCCTCCAACCGTTCTTCGAACCCTGCGATTCGTGGGTTGCAGGAGGTGGGTTCCTGGGTTGGTTTGGTGCCCAAGGATGAAAACACGTTGGTCAAGCGCATCATCGCTACCGGCGGACAGACTGTCTCGTGTCAGGCGGGCGACCCGGCGGTCATGGTTGATGGTAAGCCGATCGATCAGTCGTACATCTTGCAGCCGAACTTCTACCCGGTGGATGAGGAGACCGGATCGGATGCGTGTGGTGGTCCGTACTTCGGCCCGGTGACGGTGCCGGAAGGCCACTACTTCATGATGGGCGATAACCGCACCAACTCGCTGGACTCTCGCTACCACTTGGGGGATCAGTTCCAGGGAACTATTCCGGAGGAGAATATCCGCGGCAAGGTGCAGGCGGTTGTCTTCCCGCTGAACCGCCTTCAGGGTGTGTCGGACCCGGACATTCAGCAGTAGGGTAGTGCGCCGTCTTAAGCAGTTACGCACCTACGAGGTCGCGTTGGACAAGGCCGGGCTGGGGCCGGTGGCGGGGGTCGATGAGGCTGGTCGGGGCGCGTGCTTCGGCCCTGTGACCATCGCTGCGTGCGTCTTGCCCATCAAGCCGATTGCTGCGCTTGAGGGGTTGACGGATTCGAAGAAACTCTCGGCGAAAAAGCGCGAGTTGCTTTTCGACGAAATCCGCAACGCCGCCGTTTCCTACCGCGTCATCCACATTCCCGCGGCAGAGATTGATCGGCGCGGGATCCAACACGCCAACCTGGATGGGGCCCGGCGCGCCGTCGCAGGCTTGGATGTCGATCCGGGTTACGTGCTCGTGGACGCGTTTCGTGTGCCGGGGCTTCGCGCACCGCAACTGCCAGTTGTCGGCGGTGACTACACCGCGCGTTGTATCGCTGCGGCGAGTGTGCTGGCAAAGGTGAGCCGCGACAGGCTCGTTGTGGAGATGGCTCGGGACTATCCGCAGTACGGGTTGGAGGGCCACAAGGGCTATTCAACAAAGGTGCATATGGACGCGGTGCGCCGCCACGGGGCGAGCCCGGAACATCGTTATAGTTATGCGAACGTCAGGGACGCTGACAGGTTTCACACTGAGCTAAGGGGTCATGTATGAGCGCCGAGGATCTTGACAACTACGAGGCAGAAGTTGAGCTGTCCCTGTACCGCGAGTACCGCGACGTGGCGAGCCAGTTCTCCTACGTTGTAGAGACGGACCGCCGCTTCTACCTGGCTAATGCGGTGAAGCTGATTCCGCACACGGAGGGTGGCGACGTCTACTACGAGGTCCTCATGTCGGATGCGTGGGTGTGGGACATGTACCGTGCGGTGCGCTTTGTGCGTTACGTGCGTGTGATCACCTACAAGGATGTCAACATTGAAGAGTTGGATAAACCTGAGCTGACATTCCCGGAGTAGGGAACCGGGGCGTGCATTTGCCCGTCTAATAGGCACCAGATGTTTTGGTCCTAAAAGACAATAAGGGGGAATGTATGCACGCCAGGTATGCGGCCCAACAGGAGTTGGGCGTATTGGGGGAACGTGCTGCGGCTCGCTGGTACGCGGAGCAAGGGTATACCGTCCTTGGTCAGCGAGAACGCGTTGCTGCAGGGGAGATTGACGCAGTCGTTGAAGACGAAGACGGCACGATTGTGTTCGTCGAGGTGAAGTCGCGCAGGGGTGGCGCGTTCGGTGCCGCGGAGGCGGTCACTGCGAAGAAGTTGCGCACGATGCGTCGTTGCGCTGCGCAGTGGATGCGAGAGCATCCTGCGTTGGGGGTTCGCGCTATCCGTTTCGACGTCGTGGAGTGCGTCACCGATGGCGATGATTTCGTCCTTCGTCGTTACTTGGGGGTGGAAGATGCCGCTTGCTAGCACGATCAGCGCAACAGTTGAGGGCATCACGGCTCGGCTTGTCACTGTGGAGGCCAACGTCGGCCCGGGTCTTCCGGGGATCCACATGGTGGGGTTGGGCGATGCTGCGGTGAAAGAGTCGCGCGACCGGATTCGCACTGCGATCTCCAACTCGCAGCTTCCTTGGCCACGTACGAAGATCATGGTGTCGTTGTCGCCGGCGCATTTGCCGAAGACGGGCTCGCACTTCGACTTACCGATTGCAGCTGCCGTCTTGGGCAGTTTGGATCCGCGGGTGCAGCGCAGGTTGGAGCGCACGATGCTGCTCGGAGAGCTGGCGTTGGATGGTTCGTTGCGCCGAGTGGACGGCGTGTTGCCGATGCTGATTGCAATGCTTCACGACGACTCCACCACCGGCCCCGACATCGTCGTCGTTCCACGAGAGAACGCCGCAGAAGCCTCACTGCTCGGCATGAAGAACATCCTTGTGGCAGATTCGCTGGCGCAGGTGTGGCAGTGGCTCATCGGGGAGACAACGCTGGATACCGTCGGCGAGCCGGAGGTCCAACACGCTGCAGCGGTCGCGGACTTCAGTGACATCGCCGGAATGACTGTGGAGCGCGAGGCCCTCGAGGTCGCCGCAGCCGGTGGGCACCACGTGATGATGATCGGCCCGCCTGGCTCCGGCAAGTCGATGCTGGCAGAGCGGCTGCCTTCTATCTTGCCGCCGCTGAACATCGAGGAGATGGTGGAAGTCACGGCGCTGCACTCGGCTGCGGGAATTTCCAGTGGCGGCATTGTGTCCAACCGGCCGTTTATCGCCCCACATCCGTCGTTGACCAGGGCGGCGCTCATCGGCGGCGGTTCAGGAGTGCCTCGCCCCGGGGTGGTCAGCCAGGCCCACCATGGGGTGCTGTTCCTCGACGAAGCCTCGGAGATTTCTGCGCACGTTCTCGACGCGCTTCGGATCCCGCTAGAAAAGCGTGAGGTGCGCCTGACGCGCTCGCGCCGGGAAGTTGTCTACCCGGCTGATACGCAAATCGTTCTGGCTGCGAACCCGTGTGCGTGCCAGCGGGTCAACGGCAATTGCACGTGTCGGGTGGCTGAGCGGGCCCGGCACTTATCCAACGTTTCCGGCCCGTTGCTCGACCGGCTGGATGTGTTCATCCAGACCTCAGCGGATTCCACGGTGGTTACCCCGGGTGACGCGGAGTCGTCGGCAGTCATCGCCGAGCGTGTCATGCAGGCGCGCGAGCGTGCCCAAGAGCGCTGGTCGCAGGCTGGTATCGACGAGTCCGTCAACGCTCGCGTTGCCCCAACTTTGATCCGCAAGCAATTTCCCGCGGACGAAGCAGCGATGGCCTACCTGTCCTCGCTGCTGCGCACCGGAAGTATCACGCAGCGTGGCGTGGATCGGAGCCTGAAGGTGGCGTGGACGCTTGCGGATCTGGAAGGCGTGACGCAACCGGATATCGACCATGTGGCTCGCGCCGTCGATATGCGCACCGCACCAGAGGAGGTGGCGGCATGAGGAATGTAAGTTCGCCAGAATCCTGGGCGTATCTCAGCCGTGTTGTCGAGGGACCCTCGATCCACATTCAGGAGTTCATTACCAACGGGCGAAGCGCGGACGAGATTGCCCACGGTGTGCGCACGCGTGCAAGCTGGATCGGGGCCCTAGGACCGCAGACGCAAAACCGCTATACCTGGGACCAACCTGCGCAGGATCTCGCGCGTGCTAGGGCCGCCGGATATACGTTGCTGACTCCAGACTCGCCAGGCTGGCCTGGAGAGAACATCAAGCCCACGTTCCACTGTGAGTATCCGGACGATGATCGAAAACTTTCCCTGAACGAAGAAGCGGTTGCACCACACGCGCTGTGGGTAAAAGGTGAAGCAGACCTTGCGAAGCTACTTGCACAGTCGGTCGGCGTTGTCGGTACACGAACAGCAACGCAGTATGGACGTCACGCTACCGATGACCTTGTGCGGGGTTTGGCAAAACACCAGTACACGATCGTCTCTGGTGGTGCACTGGGTATCGACACGATCGCACACCAGGCGGCCCTCGACTGCGGCGCACCCACCATCGTGGTCGCTGCCTGCGGGCCGGGGTACGTCTACCCGCTGAGCAACGAGCCACTCTTCGATCGGGTTGTGCGCGCCGGGGGAGCCATTGTCACCGAGTACCCACCCGGCACGACCCCGGACCGGCACAGGTTCCTCACCCGTAACCGTCTCGTAGCAGGGCTGACCCAGGGCACCCTGCTGGTGGAAGCGGCGTTTCGCTCAGGTGCGTTAAACACGCTGAAGTGGGCCAATGCAATGAATAAACAAACGATGGCAGTGCCGGGCCCCATTACTGCAACGGAGTCGCTCGGCACGAACCTCGCCATTCAGAACAAGCAGGCGGCGATGGTGCTCAACGCCGACCAGATTCACGAGCACATCGTGCATACGGGGGATTTCGATGCGGGCGAGCAGATGGAAATGAAGTACCCGCCGACATTGACGCAGCAACTCAGCCACAACGAACTGCGCATTTACGACGCACTGCCACGAGCAGGCGAAGGATCGCGAACGGCTGAAGAGATCGCGGCAGACGCTGGCCTTTCCATCGGACTGGCGGTGCATATCCTGATGGATCTCGCTAAACGGGGAGTGGTGCAGCGCGAGCGGAAGGTGTGGTCCCGCACCGAGTAAACACAGAGAAAGGAGTAAACTCCTGCGACATGAGTAAAACTGTGGGGCAAGTGCAGGCTGCTGTCGACGACTTCGCCGACTACGCCTCGCTTGTCCTCGGGCGCTCCCCAAACACAGTGAAGGGGTATGTCTCCGACCTGGCGACACTCGCCGGGTACGCAGACACCTTCGACGCGTTCACCCTGGAGGCGCTTCGCACCTGGCTGGCCGACGCACTGACCGCCGGGCGCAGCCGAGCCACCCTTGCGCGCCGTACCGCAGCCGCGCGCGCATTCTCTACCTGGGCGTACCGCCAGGGCTACATCGACCACGACGCAGCAGCCCGCCTCAAAGTACCAAAAGTGAATCGCGCGCTGCCAAACGTCGTGCGAGGAGAGCGTGCCACAGAACTCGTCGAGGCGGATACCGCCGACGACGCCCACCCCGCCGAACACCTCCGTGACCGAGCCATGCTCGAGCTGCTCTACGCCACCGGCATGCGTGTTGGCGAACTCACCGGTCTCAACCTCGCCGACATTGACCTGGCTCGCGGGCTTGCCCGCGTGACCGGCAAAGGCAACAAACAACGCGTGGTCCCATTCGGGCGCGAAGCAACACTGGCGCTCAACGAGTGGCTCGAGTTCGGGCGCTCCGAACTGGCCAATGGCAAAGCAGAGGATGCGGTATTCGTCGGATCCCGTGGCGGGCGCATCGACCAACGCCAAGTGCGCCGCGTTGTCGAGCGCGCCGGGCAACGTGCCGGTGTCAGCGACATCAGTCCGCACACCCTTCGCCACACGGCCGCGACGCACATGCTCGAAGGCGGAGCGGATCTGCGTGTTGTGCAGGAAATGCTTGGGCACTCAAGCCTGCAAACCACGCAAATTTACACACACGTCTCGGCGCAGCGGCTCAAAAACGTCTACGACCAGGCGCATCCACGGGCTTAAGTCGTATTCTCGGTGGCTCCAGCAGTGTGAGCGGATCGATGTACTTGTCAGGTCCTGTAAGCGCACCCCAGTGCAGTCCGTCGTGTTCGCCAGCAAAGTGGCTTGTGGCGCGCGCAAGTCTGCCAATGATGTGGCCTTCCGTAACGTTGTCGCCAGCCTTGAGGTCTGAGCGCACTGGCTGGTAGGTCGTGCGAATGCCCCCTGGGTGGTCAATCGAGATCACAGGAGTGCCCGCGACAGTGCCGACGAACGCCACAACCCCGTCGCCCGCAGCGAGCACAGGTGCGTTGAGCTTCAAAGGCAGATCCACGCCACGGTGGCCAGGCTTCCAATTTTCCTCCGGGATTGACGCAGGACGGGATACCGCGCGGGGATACGGTGTGCCTGCCGCGGGATCGACCCAGGCAAGGGCGGTGGCGGGGGAGCACCACAGTAGGGCTCCGAGCAGGATGGTGGCTGTGGTGGTACGTGGCGTCGTCGATAGGCAATGCATGCTCTCAAAGGACCATTGCGGCGCGGAAAAGAACAGGGTCTGCGCAAAATCTGTGGATAACGGGAGTGGTTAGTGTGACTCCAGGGGAAGTTATCCACAACGTTGCAGATGAGTTTAGGTTTTTAGGGCTCATACGGGTAAGGTTGCCGGGGCAGTTTGTGCAGCACCGTAGAGCGCTGCATAGATTGACTACGCGCGCCGAACAATGGCTGCTCAGCAACGGTCCCTCTCACAGGGGTGCGGGGCAGGCACGGTGCCAGGGTGAGGGATAAAAACCCGCACGTGAGACTTACAAGTAACCGAACTACTTTCTCCGAAGGAGACATTCCCATGGCAGTTGTAACCATGCGTGAACTCCTCGACGCAGGTGTCCACTTTGGTCACCAGACGCGTCGCTGGAACCCGAAGATGCGTCGCTTCATCTTCACGGAGCGCAACGGCATCTACATCATCGACCTGCAGCAGACGCTGACCTACATCGATGAGGCATACGAGTTTGTCAAGGAAACCGTCGCACACGGCGGCACCATCCTGTTCGTCGGCACCAAGAAGCAGGCACAGGAGCCGATCCAGGAAGAGGCGCAGCGCGTCGGCATGCCGTACGTCACGCACCGCTGGCTGGGTGGCATGCTCACCAACTTCCAGACCGTATCCAAGCGTATCGGTCGCATGAAGGAACTTCAGGCGATGGACGCAGCCGAGGACGGCTACGCAGGTCGCGGCAAGAAGGAAATCCTCATGCTGACCCGCGAACGCGTGAAGCTCGAGCGTGTCCTGGGTGGCATCTCTGAGATGACCAAGGCTCCATCCGCTCTCTGGATCGTGGACACCAACAAGGAGCACATCGCCGTCAACGAGGCGCAGAAGCTTCGCATCCCGGTCGTCGCTGTTCTGGACACGAACTGCGACCCGGATGTTGTCGATTTCCCGATCCCGGGCAACGACGACGCCATCGGCGCTGTCAAGCTGCTCACCCACGTCGTGGGCGAGGCTGTCATCGCTGGTAAGCAGCAGCGCGAAGAGCGTCAGCTCGCAGCTGCACGTGACGCTGCAGGCGACACCGACGCGAAGCGTCAGGCTGAGGCAGCCGAGGCTGCTGCACAGGCCGCTGCTTCCGACGAGGTTTCCGCAGCCGATGCTGCTAAGGCCGCTGTTGCTGCAGAGACCGCTGCTCCGCAGGAAGTTGCAGAGGTCGAGCAGCCGGCAGCCGTCCGCGCTGCTGAGCAGGCTGAGGGCAAGGACGCCTAAGTCTCAAGGACACTGCAAGTCCGCAACCCAGGCGTAAGCCGCCTGGCTTCGGCCAGGATTCACGCACACCCCGCGTTCCGCTCACGTCCGCCGATTACCGGCCGGGACGCGGCGGACCGGGGTGTTCGTATTTTCCACACGTGGCAAGTCATGCCGCCGGCCAGATCGTCGGCTACGCTTGAAACGGTTGAATACCTTTACGTAAAACTTTCACGAGGAGGATCGCCCAATATGGCGAACTACACTGCTGCTGACGTCAAGAAGCTCCGCGAGATCACCGGCTCCGGCATGCTCGACTGTAAGAAGGCACTCGAGGAAACCGACGGCGACTTCGACAAGGCCGTTGAGAACCTCCGCATCAAGGGTGCGAAGGACGTGGGCAAGCGCGCTGAGCGCAACGCCCTCGAGGGCCTCGTTGCTGTTTCCGGCAACACCATCGTGGAGATCAACTCCGAGACCGACTTCGTGGCGAAGAACCAGGAGTTCAAGGACATCGCCAGCCAGATCGCTGAGGCTGCTGCTGCAGTGAAGGCGAACTCCCAGGAGGAGCTGGCAAAGGCCGACGTCAACGGTGAGACCGCACACGAGGTGCTGGAGCGCCTCTCCGCAAAGATCGGCGAGAAGCTCGAGCTGCGTCGCGCTGCCACCATCGAAGGCGACAACATTGCCAAGTACCTGCACCAGAAGGCTGCTGACCTTCCGCCGGCAGTTGGCGTACTCGTTGCCTACAACGGTGACAACGCTGAGGCTGCACACCAGGTGGCTCTGCAGATCGCTGCTATGAAGGCTCGTTACCTCAACAAGGAGGCTGTCCCGGCCGACGTTGTTGAGAAGGAGCGTGCGGTTCAGGAAGAGATCACCCGCAACGAGGGCAAGCCGGAAGCTGCCATCGAGAAGATTGTCGAGGGCCGCATGGGTGGCTTCTTCAAGGACGTTGTCCTGCTCGACCAGCCGTCGCTGGCTGACTCCAAGAAGACCGTGAAGCAGTTCGCTGACGAGAACGGCATCGAGATCACCGACTTCGTCCGCTTCGAGGTCGGCCAGGCATAAGCCAGGCGAGAGGTTTCATAGCCTCACACGCGGTGCAACCCCGTACTGTCTGTCCCGATTAGGGGGACGGGTGGTGCGGGGTTGTCGTCGTTAAGCAAGCAGTTCTGAACTCAACGCGTTGCGTGGCTAAGATCGGTTCCGAACATTTTGCAATTGGCTGATCCGCGCAAAGGAGCGTTTTCGGTGACTGACCTCAACCCCAACCGCACAGGTTTCAAGCGAGTCATGCTGAAGCTGGGGGGTGAGATGTTCGGCGGCGGCAAGGTTGGCATCGACCCCGACGTAGTCGAGTCCGTCGCCCGCCAGATCGCAGATGTCGCGCGCTCCGGCACCGAGGTCGCTGTCGTGATCGGTGGCGGCAACTTCTTCCGCGGCGCTCAGCTGCAGCAGCGCGGCATGGACCGTGCGCGCTCGGACTACATGGGCATGCTCGGCACTGTCATGAACTGCCTTGCGCTGCAGGACTTCTTGCAGCAGATGGGCATCGATTGCCGCGTCCAAACTTCGATTAACATGGCGCAGATTGCAGAGCCGTACCTGCCACTGCGTGCAGCACGCCACCTGGAGAAGGGCCGCGTGGTCATCTTCGGTGCGGGTATGGGTATGCCGTACTTCTCCACGGACACCACGGCTGCGCAGCGTGCGCTGGAGATCGGCTGCGAGGTGCTGCTCATGGCTAAGGGTGTGGACGGTGTCTACGACTCCGACCCGCGCGAGAACCCCGATGCGAAGCTCTACTCAGAGATTTCCCCTCGCGAGGTCATTGAACTTGGCCTCAAGGTTGCGGATGCCACCGCATTTAGTCTCTGTATGGACAACAACATGCCGATCCTGGTGTTTAACCTGCTCAAGGAAGGAAACATCGCCCGCGCGGTTGGTGGCGAGCAGGTAGGTACGCTAGTCGCTTAACAGCGTCTCAATATGCTGCGCCACCGTGAGCAGTTCCGGCCCGGTGAGCGTAAGGCTGCCAAGGTGCACCCCGCCGAGTGCAATCGCAGGGGTGCCGAGCATGTTGTACAGCGAGCACCACGGTGACCATTCGGTTTGCGCGTGGAAGCTCGCTTCTGGCGTGAGAGAGGGGAAATAGCCGATCCGGGGTGGTGCGAATGCGAGCGTGGGGGAGAGCACTACATCGACGTCCCATTGGGAGGCGATGAGGTGAGGCAAATCCCGGCGGTGTTGCTCGGCGGCGTCAAGGTCGCTGTTGGTCAGCTTGTGGGATTGCTCGACGAGCCAGCCGATGTATTCGCTGTCGAGCGGATCCGTCAGGTTGAAACTCGCGGTGATTGTGGTCGTGAAGTGGGCGTAGGTTTCCAGCGATTCGCGATACGGCTTGAGCTGCACCACTTCAAAGTCGAGAGCACTCGCAAGCTTTTCGACGAGCGCACCTCGCCGATCCTCCACATCCGGCCGCGCGAAGATACCGTCGGTAAGCACACCGATTCGGAGCCGCTTGCCTTTGATGCGGCGGTGCCAACCCCACAACGTGAATTGATCCGCGACGTCTTGGGTGAGAAACCCATGTGCGGCGATACCTTTGCTTGCGGGTTTGAAGCCGACGATCTCGCACGCTGCAGCGGGCACGCGTATGGATCCGCCGGCATCGGTGCCGTGTGCGGCGCGAACGGTGCCGTCGGCCACCACAACTGCGGCGCCAGTAGAAGATCCACCTGGGGTGCAGCCGGGGTAGGCCGGCGACTCGAGCACGGGAACGTCAGGGCGCTCTGCGTAGCAGGTCGCGCCCAGCTCCGAGGTCAGCGTCTTGCCGTGGATGGCGACGCCGTGCGCCAAAAGATTGGAGATAAACGGATCGGTTGCTGTTGCGGTGTAGGCGCGTGCAGGGCTGCCGTGGGTAGTGGTCATGCCAGCAACGTCGGTGCCGTCTTTGACCGGAATCTGCCAACCAGCCAGACGTCCAACGTTTGGGCGCGGCCGCGTGTGTGTGCTTGGGGGCAACGTGAACGCGGGATGCAGCATGGCGCCAGTGTAGGTGCCAGTCGCGCTGGTAGGTTAGTAGGGACGCCGAATAGAGAAAAGGTAGGGTTTTCCCATGATTGATGACGTATTGCTGGATGCCGAAGAGCGCATGACCGCCTCTGTTGAGCACGCTCGTGACGAGTTGGCCACGATTCGTACCGGACGTGCGAACCCGGCGATGTTCAACGGTGTGATGGCTGACTTCTACGGTGCACCGACGCCGATTAACCAGATGGCGACGATTTCCGTGCCGGAGCCGCGCATGCTGCTGATCAAGCCGTACGACATGTCCACCATGGGTGAGATCGAGAACGCAATCCGTAACTCTGATCTCGGTGTGAACCCGACGGATGACGGCCAGGTCATCCGTGTGTCTATCCCGCAGCTCACCGAGGAACGCCGCCGTGACCTGGTCAAGCAGGCGAAGCAGAAGGGCGAGGACGGCAAGATTGCCATCCGTAATATCCGTCGCCAGGGCATGGAAGCGCTGAAGAAGATTCAGAAAGACGGCGACGCTGGTGAGGATGAGGTCGTGACCGCCGAGAAGGCGCTGGACAAGACCACCCAGTCCTACGTTGCTCAGGTCGATGAGATCGTTCAGCGTAAGGAAGCCGAACTGCTGGAGGTCTAGCGTGCCTGCTGCTGATCAGGAGGAGCGCGCCACGCCGAGCCGCTGGCCGGTGCATGCGCCGAAGCCGAAGAACAACCCGGGGCGTGATCTGCCGACCGCCATTACGACCGGTGTTGTGCTCGGCGCGATTGTCATTGCCGCCGTATGGGTGGGGCCCAAAGCCTGGTACCCACTTGTCGCCGTCGCTGTAGCAGGAGCGATGTGGGAGGTGATGACCCGGCTGCGGGAAGCTGGTTACCAGCAGCCGCGCACACTGCTGATCATCATGGCCCAACTCATGCTGTGGTCCTCCGTGCCGTATGGCACTACAGGGCTCGTGGCGGGTTTTGCCTTCACCGTTCTAGTTGTCATGTTCTGGGGGATGTTCCACCAGGGCAGGAATAAGCGACCAGAGAATTACCTGCGCGACACGGCAGTGAGTCTGTTCGTGCTTGCGTGGATTCCGCTGTTTGGCACGTTCGCCGCAATGATTTCCTTGATTAGCCAAGGTGGGGTGGATGGTTCCGCCTACATTGTGGCGTTCATGCTGTGCGTTGTTGCCAGCGATGTGGGTGGTTTCGCTGCAGGCGTGATGTTTGGCTCGCACCCGATGGCGCCGGCAATTAGCCCGAACAAGTCCTGGGAGGGCTTCGCTGGGTCGATCGTTGCCGGAAGCATCACCGGCATCTTAGTGGTCACGCTGCTCATTCACGGCCCGTGGTGGATGGGCGTTGTGCTCGGCATCGCTTTAGTGATTTGCGCAACGATGGGAGATTTGGTGGAAAGCCAGTTCAAGCGTGAACTGGGCATCAAAGACATGTCCAACCTGCTGCCAGGGCATGGTGGCATCATGGATCGACTTGACGGGATGCTTCCCGCAGCAGCGGCGACCTACATCCTGCTCACGACCATCACGCTTATGAGCGCCTAAGCACAGACCTAGTAATTCGAAAACATTCGTGCGACATGCAAAGATGGGGCGCACTATGAGTGATTTTCCCGAGATCAAACTGCTCGCCCCAAAGCGTGGCATGCCGCCAAAGCACTTCGCTGATCTGTCGGCACAGGAGCGAATCGACGCGTTGAAGGAACTCGGGCTGCCGAAGTTCCGTGCTGATCAGATCGCGCGTCACTATTACGGCAAGTTTGAGGCAGATCCGCTGACGATGACGGATCTGCCCGAGAACCAGCGTCAGCTTGTCAAGGACGCACTTTTTCCCACGTTGTTGACCCCCGTGCGCACCGTGGAGACCGACAACGGTGATACCACGAAGACGCTGTGGCGTCTGCACGATGGCATCTTGCTGGAGTCGGTGCTGATGCGTTACCCAGGTCGCGCGACGTTGTGCATCTCCTCGCAGGCGGGCTGCGGCATGGCATGCCCGTTCTGTGCGACCGGTCAGGGTGGCCTGGACCGTAACCTGTCCACCGCGGAGATCGTGGACCAGGTGCGTGCTGCAGCCGCGATGATGGAGGCAGAAGGCTCCCGCCTATCCAACATTGTGTTTATGGGGATGGGGGAGCCGCTTGCTAACTACAAGCGTGTGGTCTCTGCTGTTCGCCAGATTACGCAGCCGTCGCCTGCTGGCTTTGGCATCTCCCAGCGCAACGTGACGGTATCCACTGTCGGACTTGCACCGCAGATTCGTATGCTCGGGGATGAAGGGCTGTCCTGCACACTCGCAGTGAGTCTGCACACACCGGACGATGAATTGCGCGACGAGTTGGTCCCGATCAACAACCGCTTCGAAGTAGCCGAAGTGCTTGATGCGGCCCGCTATTACGCGGACCAGACGGGGCGACGTGTCTCCATTGAGTACGCCTTGATTCGCGACATGAATGATCAGAACTTCCGCGCTGACATGTTGGGCAAGAAGCTTCACAGCGCGTTGGGTTCGCTGGTGCACGTCAATCTCATTCCGCTCAACCCGACACCGGGATCGAAGTGGGATGCGTCGCCGAAGGATCGGCAGGACGAGTTCGTCCGCCGTGTGATCGCCCAAGGCGTGCCTTGCACGGTGCGCGACACCAAGGGCCAGGAGATCGCGGCTGCCTGCGGGCAGTTGGCAGCCGACGAAAAGACTGGCTAGTCCGCTCAGGCAGACGGCATGAAAATACCGCCGCACCTTCGTTGGAAGGTGCGGCGGTATTTCGTCGAAAAGATTTTAGAGGGCGTGCTTGCCGGTCTTGGATTCGACCTCGATGACCTCTACGTTTTCGCGTGCCTGTGCCGGTGCGGCGTTGCGCAGGTGTGCAACACGGCTCGGCTCGATGTTGAGGGCGCGCAGCTGGCTATCGGTCAGCGACTCGTAGACATCGCCGGAGAGGGTGGCCTGGTCGTAGGTCCAGTCACGCTCCACGTAGCCGACCGGCTTGTTGTGTGACGTCACGGTACGCACCTGGTTGAGCTTCGGCTTGGTAGCCAGAAGGATCAGGGCGAGAGCAATGAGGACGGCCAGTGCGATGAGCCAAATGGTCTCAACGTGGCCCTGGTGGTTGCCAAAGTTGTAGGCGACGAGGAACGCGACGGAAATCCAACCTGCCAGCTGGATAGCGCGGTCGCTCAGCGCACTCCAACCAAATTTGGCGGACGGGACGTCAGCCTCGGATACACCGTTGTACACCTGGGGTGCGCTTTCCTTTGCGTGGGCCACTGCAACGCTCCTTGTTAACACGGGATCGATCGCAAACACGATCACCTGGAAATGATGAAACTATCGCTGCCCATCATCGCACACAGAGCGCGAAAAAGGTGACAATAGCCCCCAATGTGTTCAAACTTTCGCACCACCTCGGGGGTTTAATCCTGTTCAAGTGCCGAAATGAATCAAAACGTGTCACAATGGTTGCGTGCGAAACGTTGTAATTTTAGGTTCGACCGGTTCCATTGGCTCACAGGCTGTGGAGGTGATCCGCGAAAACCGCGACAAGTTCAACATTGTCGGGATTGCCATTGGTGGCGCCAATCCTAAGAGTGCCATTGAGCAGGCGCAGGAGTTTGGCCTGAGCGCCGACCAGATTGCCGTGCGCAATATTGAGGGTGCGAAGGAAGTCTCCCGTGCGCTTGGTGGTTACGTGATCACTGGCGAGAACTCGGCTGCTGCGCTCGTTGAATCGCAGGAGGCTGATGTGGTGCTCAACGCACTCGTTGGTGCCTCGGGCCTGCCGGCAACCATGGCTGCGCTGCGCTCGGATGCGACACTTGCGTTGGCTAACAAAGAATCGCTTGTGGCGGGTGGCCGTATCGTGCTCGACGCTGCAAAGCCCGGTCAGATTGTTCCGGTTGATTCGGAGCACTCGGCAATGGCGCAGTGCATGCGCGGCACTCGCCGTAGCGAAATCGCTCGCCTTGTTCTTACCGCATCGGGTGGTCCGTTCCGTGGCTGGGAGCGCGAGGGGCTCATGGAGGTGACCACGGAAGAGGCCGTGGTGCACCCGACCTGGTCGATGGGAACGATGAACACCATTAACTCTTCGACTCTGGTGAACAAGGGCCTTGAGCTGATTGAGGCGGCCATGTTGTTCGACATGGATCCGGACAAGATCGACGTCACGATTCACCCGCAGTCCGTGATTCACTCGTTGGTCACGTTTACGGACGGTGCAACGCTTGCACAGGCTTCGCCGCCGTCGATGAAGCTGCCTATCGCGCACGCGCTGGATTGGCCGAACCGTGTGCCGGATGTGCAGGAGCCGTTGGATTTCTCGCAGGCATTCTCGTGGGAGTTTGAGCCGCTGGACAACGAGGTGTTCCCTGCTGTGTGTCTGGCCCGTGAGGTGGCCAAGAAGGGTGATCCGTACCCGGCTATTTACAACGCTGCTAACGAAGCAGCGGTAGAGGCGTTCTTCGCGGGTCGCATTAAGTTCCCGGAGATCGTGGACATTATCGGGGAGGTCCTGGACGAGGCCGACGAGTTCGCCGCAGTCCCGAGCGATGTGTTTGATGTGATGCGGGTTGAGTCCCGTACGCGTGAGCGAGTCGCCGCGGCGATTGCGCGCATTGAGCGTTAGACCCTTGAGGTGCGGGCGGTGTGCCCGCACCTCTTCGCTGTGTGTGCTGTGGGGTGAAGCGCGATGAGTGTGTTGGGGATTGTGCTTTTCGCGCTTGCAATCACTGCTTCGATTGCGCTGCACGAAGCAGGCCACATGTTCACTGCGCGTGCGTTTGGCATGCGAGTGCGCCGGTTTTTTGTCGGTTTCGGGCCAACGTTGTGGTCGGTGAAACGGGGCGGAACAGAGTATGGGATTGCTGCGCTGCCGTTCGGTGGGTTCTGTGACATTGCGGGGATGACGGCGATGGATCCGGTCACCGAGGAGGAAGCGCCGCACGCGATGGTGAAAAAGCCTGCGTGGCAGCGTATTGCGGTGCTCTCCGGCGGGATCGTGATGAACATCTTGATCGGCGTCGTGATCATTTTTGGGGTTGCTGTCTCATCAGGTATCCGGAACCCGTACGCGGATTTCACCCCGAAGGTGGGCCAGGTCGTCTGTGTTGCCGACCAGGTGGATGAGAAAACTCTGGCGGAGTGCAGCGGACCTGGTCCTGCGGGCCAAGCGGGTGTTCGCATCGGCGACACTTTGGTGGCGGTCGACGACGAACCAATCGAGACATTCGCGGACCTGCGTACTTATGTTGCGCAGCGTCCGGGGGAGACGGTCGCGCTTGAGGTGGAGCGCGGTGGGTCGTCGCAAAGCATTGATGTCCCCGTGGCGCGGGTCGAGCGCATCGATCCTTCGACGGGCGAGCGTATCGACGTCGGCGCGGTGGGCATCGCCGCAGCTCCGGTCAAGGATGCGGTAAAGCAATTCGGGCCTGTCGAGGCGGTGCCGGCGACGGCCAAGTTCACCGGTCAGATGCTTCGAGCATCTGTTGACGGGTTGATGGCGTTTCCAGGCAAGATCCCGGGGGTTGTCGCGTCGATCTTTGGCGGGGAGCGCGACATTGAGGGCCCGATCAGTGTGATTGGGGCCTCGCGCACCGGCGGCGAGCTGGTGGAGCGCGACCAGTGGCCGGCGTTTTGGATGATGCTGGCCAGCCTGAACTTCTTCCTGGCGCTGTTTAATCTCGTGCCGCTTCCACCGCTTGATGGTGGCCATATTGCGGTGGTTATTTACGAGAAGATTCGCAATGCTTTGCGACGACTCCGTGGCCTGCCACCAGCCGGCCCGGCAAACTACGAGAAGCTGATGCCACTGACCTATTTCATGGCGGCGCTGTTGCTTGTTGTTGGTGTGTTGGTGATGGCGGCAGACGTGGTGAACCCCGTCAATCTTTTTGGGTGACGGTGCTAGAGTTATCCACCATGAGTACCCCCATCGGATTAGGCATCCCTGAAGGTCCGGCACCCACCCTGGCCCCACGTCGTAAGACCCGCCAACTGATGGTTGGAGGTGTCGGTGTTGGCTCCGATCACCCGATCACGGTGCAGTCGATGACCACGACGAAGACGCACGACATCAACGCCACCTTGCAGCAGATTGCGCAGTTGACCACGGCTGGCTGCGACATTGTGCGTGTCGCGTGCCCGAAGACGGTCGATGCGGAAGCGTTGCCAGCAATTGCTGCAAAGTCGCCGATCCCGGTGATCGCCGATATTCACTTCCAGCCGAAGTACATCTTCGCTGCGATCGACGCCGGTTGCGCAGCTGTGCGTGTGAACCCGGGCAACATCAAGGAGTTCGACGGCCGCGTCAAGGAGGTTGCGAAGGCAGCCGGTGACGCAGGCATCCCGATCCGTATCGGCGTCAACGGTGGCTCGCTGGATAAGCGTCTGCTGGAGAAGTACGGCAAGGCCACGCCAGAAGCGCTGGTGGAGTCCGCGATCTACGAGGCTGGCTTGTTCGAAGAGTACGGCTACGGCGATATTGCGATTTCCGTAAAGCACTCGGACCCGGTGCTGATGGTCGAGGCGTACCGCCAGTTGGCAGAGAAGACGGACTACCCGTTGCACCTCGGTGTGACGGAAGCTGGTCCGAAGTTCATGGGCACGATTAAGTCGTCCGTCGCCTTCGGTGCCCTGTTGTCGCAGGGTATCGGCGACACGATTCGTGTGTCGCTTTCCGCTGATCCGGTGGAAGAGATCAAGGTCGGTGACCAGATTCTGCAGTCGATGAACTTGCGTCCGCGCAAGTTAGAGATCGTTTCCTGCCCGTCCTGTGGTCGCGCCCAGGTGGACGTGTACAAGTTGGCCGAAGAGGTCACCGCTGGCCTGGATGGCATGGAGTTCCCGCTGCGTGTGGCCGTCATGGGCTGTGTTGTCAACGGTCCGGGCGAGGCGCGCGACGCTGACCTTGGTGTAGCTTCCGGTAACGGTAAGGGCCAGATCTTTGTCAAGGGCGAGGTTGTGGAGACCGTGCCGGAGTCGAAGATTGTGGAAACGCTGATTGCTCACGCGCTGCGTATTGCTGAGGAGCAGGGCCTCGAGGAGGTCGCTGGCGCCAAGGCTGAGGTCAAGGTCACCCGCTAGTATGCGTCGTGTCGTCGCAGTTGTTGCCGGGGTGGTGCTTGCGTCGTCGATAAGCGCATGCACCCCGCGCCCCAATGATGCTGAGCCAGCAGCGAGTGCGTTTTTGGAGGCGCTGGAGCGTCGCGACGTCGAGTCGTCTGCGATTGACAATCCGACGTCCGCGGCTGATTCCACGAACGCGACCTGGGATGGTTTGCAGGCAGAAGACGTCACGGCGACGCTGAAAGATGTGCGCCAGGAGGAGAATCTAGCCACCGCGACGTACGAGTTGGCGTGGCAATTGCCGCGTGACCGTGAGTTGAAGTACGACGCGCAGATGACGCTGACACAGTCTGGCGAGAAGTGGACTGTGCGCTGGCAGCCGTCGGTGTTGCACCCGCGTCTGGGTGCGCACCAGCATTTGGAGCTGCGTGCGATCGCTCCCGCACAGGCGAGTGTCGTGTCCTCTGATGGGGTGGAGTTGTTAAAGCCCGGCATCGCGTATCGGGTGTTGGTGGATACCAACGAGATGCGCACCGCCGGTGCTGCGGCATCTGCGATCAGCGGTGCTCTCGCCCGGGCGCACGAGCAGGACCGTGGCGTGCCGCTCCGCGATGCAGACACGTTGAAGGACGAGCTCGAGCGCGCCTCCGGTGTGTATTCGGTGGCGGTGGTGCCGGCAGCAGCGCGAGATGCTGTTGAAGCAGCGCTTAGCGACGAACCCGGTGTCCGGCTCAACGAAGAAGCCGCCATGGTCAACGCAAAGCCGGGTTTCGCGCCCGACATTATGGCGCGCGTGGGCGAGTTGGTGCGCGATGATCTGGTTGGTGATTCCGGCTGGAGCGTCGACATTGTCAACGAAAATGGTGCGTCGTACGAGGAGATCACCCGTCAGGATCCCGCACCGGCGCCGGCGGTGCACATCAGCTTGGATCACCGCGTCCAGGAAGCCGCTGAGCGTGCGCTCGAACCCGTTGCCGGGCAGCAGGCCATGATTGTGGCCATCAGGCCGTCTACGGGCGGGATTCTGGCTATTGCGCAGACCCCGGCTGCGGATGCGCAAGGCAATCTGGCGACGATGGGCCAGTACCCGCCTGGCTCGACATTTAAGATCATCACCGCAGCGGCGGGGCTTGCACGGCAAGGGCTCACACCAGGCTCGCCGGTGCCGTGTCCGGGCCCGATGAACCTGTATGGGCGCATCGTGACCAACTACGGAGGCTTCAGCCTCGGCACCGTGCCGTTGGAGACGGCGTTTGCGCGTTCGTGCAACACCACGTTTGCGGACATGTCGACGCGTCTCGCCCCAGGTGAGTTGCAGGACGTGGGTAAGCAGTTTGGTCTCGGGGTCGATATGCAGATCCCAGGGGTAGAGACAATCACTGGCTCGATCCCGGTCGGGGAGGAGCCCCTCGACCGCACTGAGGCCGGCTACGGCCAGGGCCTCGACCTTGCCAGCCCTTTCGGCATGGCACTGGTTTCTGCGACGGCCGCGCGTGGGTCATTGCCGGTGCCGTACCTGGTGCAGGGCGAGGAAACGAAACTCAGCGAGGACGTGCAGCCCCTTCCACCGGAAGCGATCGATCAGCTCCGCCAGATCATGGCTGCCGTGACCGGTCCAGGCGGTACCGCAGGCGGCATGAGTGCCGGCGGCGATATTCGCGGCAAAACCGGCGAGGCCGAAATCAACGGTGGGTCCCACTCCTGGTTCACCGGCTACCGCGTGGAAGACGACATCGCGTTTGCAACCCTGGTGGTCCTCGGCGGTGGTTCTGAAGCGGCAGTCGCGCTGACGAACACGATGCTTGCCAACTTGCCGCTGGGGTAGATCAGAAAGCTGGCTAGCTGCCGCAGGGCCGATTTGGCTGCGGTACTACCATGGCCTTTATGAATCCAAGAGGACTACTTACACCAGGTAAACCGACCCCAGTGCGTAAGGTCCCGGACCACATTGAGCGTCCGGAGTACGCCTGGAAAGACGATGTGCAGGAAAACGTCGGCGAACCCGTCATCCAAACGCCCGAGACGATCGAGGCGATGCGCGAGGCATCCAAGATCGCCGCTAACGCCCTCGCCCTTGCTGGTGCGGCGGTTGCGCCGGGCAAAACCACCGATGAGATCGACGGCATTGTGCACGACTACCTCATCGAGCACGGCGCATACCCCTCCACGCTTGGCTACCGAGGCTTTACAAAGTCTTCCTGCGTGTCGCTCAATGAGATTGTGTGCCACGGCATCCCGGATACGACTGTGATCCAGGAGGGCGACATCGTCAATATTGACGTCACCGCATACAAGAACGGTGTGCACGGCGACACCAACGCCACGTTCTTCGCGGGCGAGGTTGCACAGGAACACAAGGACCTTGTGAACCGTACCTACCAGGCCATGATGCGCGGCATCAAGGCGGCGAAGCCGGGCCGCGAGATCAACGTCATCGGGCGCGTTATCGAGGCGTACGCGAAGCGTTTCGGCTACAACGTGGTCACCGACTTCACCGGACACGGTGTGGGTACGACGTTCCACAACGGTCTCGTCGTCCTGCACTATGACTCGGATGCATACACGGATGTTCTCGAGCCGGGAATGACGCTGACCGTCGAGCCAATGATCAACTTGGGTGAGTTGCCGTACACCGTGTGGGACGACGGCTGGACGGTACAGAACGTCGATGGTGAGTACACCGCGCAGTTCGAGCACACCATCGTGATCACTGACGATGGCAACGAGATCCTGACTATCCCTGATGCTGATGTAGCAGCAGGCCAGCACATGCTGGGGGAGTAGGCATTGCACCTGTAGATGCAAATGCGCCCCGCGGGAATGATCCCTGCGGGGCACATTTTTGTAGGTTGCAAGGCAGACACTGACCAAAGCAAAAACCCGCTGCCGAAGCAGCGGGTTTCTATCGTCCTACGACGAAGTTGACTTAGAACTTCGGCAGCTGGATGAAGCCGTTGTAGGAAGCGAAGTTGATGCCAGCAATCACGAGGCCGACGAGAGCACCGATACCAGCGACGATGGTGCCGTCGATCCAGTAGCGTGCCCACTGCGGAACAGCCTCAGGGTTGGTCTTCTTGCCGAAAGCATCGGTCGGGTAGAAATCGCGCTCGGTGTCCTTCTCGTCGAAGTACTTGGAGGAACCCTTGCCGTTGAACAGGCCTGCGGTGCCGTCCTTGACAACGTCGCCGAAGGACTTGTCGCCCTCCTGCTTGCCAGCGAAGATGACCTGCTTGTCCTTGTCGGACTTCTTCTCTTCCGGCTTCTTGGTGTCGTCCTGGCCGTTCTGCTCGGCAGTAGCGGTGGTCTCCGGCTTCTCAGACGACTGAGCGGAAGCGATTGCGGTGCCGCCAACGAAGACGGTCAGAGCGGTTGCGGAAGCAACTGCAGCGGTGCGGAAGTTACGCATCTTGTTCCTTCTTTCGAAATGTGAGTTGGAAGTGGTTAGCGGAAATCCGCGTTATTAGAACTTGACCGGGCCGTGAACGATGAAGTTGTACAGCGGGCCAACAATGAGGCCGATGACTGCGGAAACAGTGGCGAAGATGGTTGCACCGTACGCCAGGCGTGCGTAGCGCGGCTGCTTACCGAAGTGGTCCTTATCCTTGCCGAAGATCTCCTTGCCGTCGGTGCCGCGCAGGTTGCCGTCCTTGTTGCGGAACTCGAGCCACTCGGACTGGGTGATCTTGTGGGAGGAACCCGGCTTGACGCCTTCCTTGCTGTCCTTGTCCGTGACCTCGCGGACCGGTGCGGTGTAGGGAGCCTCCGGTGCCGGGGTGCCCGACGGGTCGGTCTCAGCGGTTGCGACTGCGGTGGAGCCGAATGCCACAGCGACGGCGGTTGCGCCGGCGAGGGCTGCCTTACGGAAATTACGCATGAAACGAAATCCTTCTCTGATAGTTCTTGCACGACGTCCGGGTGGAATTCAAAGAAGTCCAGGGGCATTGAGCTCCTAGGACCGATAGCAAGCCTTAGAGGCTCGGTCCCGGTGTCTGCAACGACAATAGCCGATCGTTTCCAGCATCGTGCAAGTTTGGTGTGCGATTTGATGCAAAGATCATCAAAAGGTTGGAGTCTCTGTGTGTCCGCTGGGAATGATTGCGGGTTGATAACAATCGCAACGTGCGCTTTTCGCTTCTTGGGCAGTTGTCCCAGCGGCTTTGTTGAATGGCCCCCAAATTAGGGGGTAAAGGATAGGTTTAGACTTCTTTGAAAGTCAGATCAAGGCCCAGGATCGCGTTTTCCGTCACTTCGGCCAGTGCTGGGTGGATCCAGTACTGGCCGCGAGGGAACTCTCGAAGGTCAAGGTCGTAGGCCATGACGGTGATCATTTGCTGTATCAGGGTGGAAGCCTGTGGGCCCATATAGTGCGCGCCAAGCAGTTTGCCGGTGGTGCGATCCGCTATGAGCTTCACCAGTCCGGTGCTGTCCTCCAGCGCCCAGCCGTATGCAACGTCGCCATAGTTCTGGACCTTGACGGTGACATCGTGGCTGGCCTCGATTGCTTGCTGCTCGGTCAGGCCGACGGTGGCAATCTGCGGGTGGGTGAAGATCGCCGACGGAACATGGTCGTGCGGCATCGGGACGAGCGCGCCGTTGTCACGCCAGGTGGCAAGGACGTTGTGGGTCACCGCACGCATCTCGGCGTTGGCAACGTGCTTGAGTTGGTAGGGGGAAGAGAGATCACCAAGCGACCACACACCCTCAGCGGTCGTGCGGCCGAACTCGTCGACTTTTACGCGACCGTCGTCATGCGTTTCGATGCCACCCGCTACAACGTTGAGGGTGTCACTGTTCGGGATGCGACCGGTGGCGATGAGGAGGGCGTCGGAGGTCACCTGGGTGTCGTCGTCAAGCGTGAGCGTCACCTGGCCGCCATTCTCGGTGGCTGATGCGACCGTGCGGCCGATGTGGGTGGTGTAGCGCTGTGTGGCGATCTCGTTGAATGGATCGCGCAGATCCTCGTCGAGCGGACGCAGCAGGGGAGAGCGGCTGATGATGGTTACGTCGGTGCCCAGGGCATCGAAGACGTGAGCAAACTCCATCGCGATAAAGCCGCCGCCAACGATGGTCATCGACTTTGGCAGTTCGTCGAGGCGCATGACGTCCTCGTTGGTGTGATAGGTGACGCCCTTGGCCCACTCGGGGATAAACGGACGCGCACCGGCGGCGAGAATGATCGTGTCTGCGGTAATCGTTTCCTCTACGCCGCCGCGACCCGTCTTTAGGGTCTTCGGCCCGACAAAGGAGGCCTCCATGTCGTAGACGGTGACGTTGTCGCACTCGTTGCGACGGTAGTTTTCGCCGCCCTTGGCGATGAGGTCGATCCGGTTATCAAAGACACGTTCCTTGATGGCATCCCAGTCGGCGCCATGGAACTCAAGATCAACACCGAGTTTGCCGGCCTCTCGTGCGGCAAAGGCGTGCTCGGCGGCCAGGACGTACATCTTCGTCGGGATGCACCCCACGTTCAGGCACGTTCCACCGAATTTGCCCTTTTCGACGATAGCGACCTTCTTGTCATCGAAGTCCGGGGTCAGGATCGAGTTGCCGGAACCGGTGCCCACGATAATGAGGTCGTAGTGGGTGGAATTCGTCGCCACAGCAGACATGCTCGTCTCCTCTATATATATGTATGGATTGGGTTTAGACGTTACTGCGCCCCGGTGAGATCGTCTAGCCACGTAAACGTTGCCTTGAACGCGGACTCGCGGGCGTGGCGTTCGGAGAGGAAAACGTCGTGGCGGGCGCCGTCGATAACTCGCACTTGTGAATCTTTCCCAAGTGTCGGGGCCCAACGCTGGATCTGGTCGACGTCAAGCACGGTATCGGCCGTGTCGGCAGCGGGGGAGTACTCCTTGCCCAGGTATGAGTGCGAAGAGCACAGGGTCAGCGTTGGCACGCCGGTATCAACGTTGCCCTTGTGGATTTGTTCCTGTCCTTTAAGTACTGCCCGGATCCAGCCGAAGTACTTGCGGTGACCGACCAGCGGTTTCCAGGTGGTGTTGAAGCTCCATTCGCCGTGTTTGCTCTCGTGGATAGAGGTGCCATAGGTGCCCAGCCCGCCGCCCGGCAGTGGGATAGACGGGAAAATGGCTCCAAGCGTGTTCAGTACTGGGCGCAGGAGCTTCACCTGCCAGGTCGGGTACTGCAGGTCCAACCACGGGCTGTTGAGCGCGATTCCTTGAAGCAGTGCATGATCCGCGGGCGATTCTCGTCGTAAATGATCCGCCCACAGCGGAACAATCAACCCGCCAGTGGAGTGTGCGAGCACAACGACCGAGCCATGCTCGCGCGCGATGAGCCGCAGCGCCGTCGTGAGTTCCTCGAAGTAACGACGCATATCCAGCGTGAAGTGGAAGCGCTGGCCCTTCGTGTGCGCGCGGCCACAACGGCGCAGATCCAGCGCGTAAAAGGGGTAACCGCGTTCCACGAACTCGTCGGCAACATGGTTGTGGAAGAAGTAGTCCGACATGCCGTGGACCCACAGCACCGCGGGCTTGTTGCTTGTCGACGACCTCACGTCCCGGACCAACACCGCCTCTGGCGCATGTCCCGTGTCGGGGTCCTTATCTAATTGCAGACGCGCATGCTCGTAATTTTTACCGAGCACGTCCGGTTTCCAGGTAATTGTGTCGAGGGATGCTTCTTCTGTTTGATTCATGGGGCTGATGATACTGACCCGAAAGCGGGTGTGGGCCGTGTCATAATTCGGGCCTATGCACGTTCCGGTGCAGATAGACGTAGAATGTCTGTACTCCAAAAATTGTCGAAACACTATAAGGATGACTACGCATGTCTGACAACGGTGGTAATAAGTACGCGGACGAGGTGGACATCCTGCACGTTGGCGCTGGCATTATGAGCGCCACCCTGTGCTCGATGTTGCACGAACTGGAGCCCGAGTGGAGCCAGGTGATCTTCGAGCGCCTCGATGGTCCCGCCGAGGAATCCTCGTACGCGTTCAACAACGCTGGTACGGGTCACTCCGCTCTCTGCGAACTGAACTACACCCCGGAAAAGAACGGTCGAATCGACGTCTCTAAGGCGATGGCGATCAACGAGAAGTTCCAGGTCGCTCGCCAGTTTTGGTCCCACCAGGTAGAAAACGGTGTGATCAAGGACCCGCGCGCCTTTATCAACCCGGTGCCGCACGTTTCCTTCGCCCAGGGCGAAGACCAGATTGCATACCTGCGTAAGCGCTACGACAAGCTTTCTGCGAACCACATGTTCCCGGAGATGCAGTTCACCGATGACCGCGAGAAGTTCGCTGAGAAGCTGCCGCTGATGGCGCAAGGCCGCGACTTCGACGCTGAGCCGGTCGCAATTTCCTGGACTGATGCCGGCACTGACATCAACTACGGTTCCCTGACCAAGCAGTTCCTGGAGTCCGCTCAGGAAAGCGGCACCAAGATCCGCTACGGCCACGAAGTGCTCAACCTCAAGCGTGAGGGCAACTTCTGGAAGGTCACCGTGAAGAACGTTCGCACCGGTGACAAGCAGGTCGTCCGTGCACGCTTCGTGTTCATCGGCGCTGGCGGCTACGCCCTGGACCTGCTGCGCAAGGCAGGCGTTCCAGAGGTTCACGGTTACGCGGGCTTCCCGATCTCCGGTTTGTGGCTCAAGACCACCAACCCGGAACTCGTCCAGCAGCACAAGGCAAAGGTGTACGGCAAGGCCAAGGTTGGTGCCCCACCGATGTCTGTTCCGCACCTGGACCTGCGCGTTGTCGATGGCGAAGAGTCCCTGCTCTTCGGCCCATACGGCGGCTGGACCCCGAAGTTCTTGAAGGAAGGCTCCTACCTGGACCTGTTCAAGTCCATCCGTCTGGACAACATCCCGTCCTACCTCGGTGTCGCGGCAACCAATATCGGCCTGGTCAAGTACCTGGTTGAAGAGGTTTTCCGTAACTTCGACGGCAAGATGGACGTGCTGCACGAGTACTACCCGATGGCAGACGGCAAGGACTGGGACGTTGTCGTCGCCGGCCAGCGCGTGCAGGTGATCAAGCCGGCAGCATTCCCGCGTTTCGGCACCTTGGAGTTCGGTACCGCTCTGGTCAACGACCAGAACGGCACCATCGCGGGCATCCTCGGCGCATCCCCGGGCGCGTCGATTACCCCGGCTGCGATGCTCGAGCTGTTGGAGCGTTGCTTCGGCGAGCGCATGATCGAGTGGGCTGACAAGCTCCACGAGATGTTCCCCACGTACGGCAAGTCGCTCAAGCACGACCAGAAGGCGTACGAGGAGCAGTGGGCATGGACCCAGAAGACGCTGAAGCTCGAGGATTAATCCGCTCGCTTCACTGAACTGGCTGCCCTACGTCCCGCAGAAGGTGACGTAGGGCAGTTGTCCTTCCGGCCGGGCCATCCATTCGGGCCCGGCCTGCCCGTTGTACGGGTCGGATACTGCCGCGAGCAGTTCGTTGTACTTCGCGTAATCACCGTGCAACTCAGCGGTGTCTATCGCATCCTGCAGCATGTGGTTGCGCGGGACGAAGATCGGTCCTGGATCGCCGTTGATGCCGTGTTCGCGGTTGTAGGTGGTGATGTCGATGGCGTTGTTGAGCCCCTCGTGGTCGTCGCCGATCCAACGCTGCCACGCCTCGTCCCAGGTTGGCTGGACTGTTTTGATGTAGGCGTCAACATAATCCTGGCCCAGTAAGGGGTAAAGCGCCTCTGCCAGGCGAGCCATGTTCCAGGCGATGATGCTCGGTTGGTTGCCAAAGGCGTAGCGGCCTTGCCTGTCGATAGATGAAAACGACGCTGCGGCATCGAAGCGCTCAGTGAACGCGCATGGCCCGTAGTCGATCGTTTCGCCTGAGAGTGTCACGTTGTCGGTGTTCATCACCCCGTGGACGAAACCGATGCGCATCCAGTGCGCAACCAGGTCGAAGTGGCGGCGGGTGACGGTTTCGAGCAGGCTGGCTGCATTGTCGAAACCGGCAGCGGTGACGATCTGGCGTACAAGGTCCTCGGATTGCGTTGCCGCGTACTGGACGCTGCCGACACGAAGATGGCTTTTCGCCACGCGGACCACGATGCCGCCGGGTACGGCGCCGTTTTGGCGGATCACCTTTTCGCCGGTGGTAAGTACTGCGAGGGAACGTGTCGTCGGTACGCCGACGGCGTGCATGAACGTAGAGACGAGGTGTTCGCGCAACATCGGGCCGATCGCACCGACGCCGTCAGATCCACGCCGTGAAAACACTGTCAGGCCGGATCCTTTGAGTTGGATCTCGTGGCCGGCGATGTTGCCGAGCAGCAACGCGCGGCCGTCGCCAAGCAATGGCACAAACTGACCGAACTGATGGCCCGCATATGCCAATGCGTGCCCGCCCTGGGCGCCGGTAAGCCAGGCGAGGCCGTCGCTGCTACGCAACCAAGCGACATCGAGCCCAAGTTCTACTGCGAGAGGCTCGTTGAGAGCAACCATCTGCGGGTTCTCAAACCTTCTGCCTGGTTCAGCGTGGGCGAGCTCGGGCAGGTTCCCGGCGAATGTGTGGTCGAGCTGGGGTCGTGTCATGGTGCCACCCTAGACTGTGTCGCTATGACGAAAGGCCACATCACTCTTGTCGGCGGCGGTCCAGGCGCATGGGACCTGCTCACCATCCGAGGCTTGCGCGTGCTGGAAGCAGCGGACGTAATCCTTGCGGATCACCTTGGGCCGGCCGCGGAGCTTGAGGATTTTCTGGATCTGACCGGCAAAGAAGTCGTAGACGTGGCCAAGTTGCCCTATGCACGCCAGGTTGCGCAGGAGCGCATCAACGAGATGCTGGTGTCCTATGCGCGTGAGGGCAAGCAGGTCGTGCGGCTCAAAGGCGGCGACCCGTACGTGTTCGGCCGCGGCTTTGAGGAGCTGCAGGCATGCGCGGCTGCCGGTCTTAAGTGCTCGGTAATCCCGGGCGTGACGTCCGCGGTGTCCGTTCCTGCGGCGGCAAACGTGCCCGTGACGCAACGCGGGGTGACGCATGCGTTCACCGTGGTGTCGGGACACTTGCCGCCGGAGCATCCCAAGTCGCTCGTGGATTGGTCCGCGCTTGCACAGGTCGGTGGCACTATCGTGGTGGTGATGGGGGTGCGCAACGTGCGTGCGATCGTCGAGAAGCTGCTGGAGGCATCGCTGTCCCCGGATACGCCCGCAGCGGTGATCCAGGAAGGCGAAACCGACGCGCAGCGCGTGTTCTTCGCTACCGCCGCCACCTTGCCAGATGTGATGGAGAACAACGATGTGACTTCGCCTGCTGTGTACGTTTTTGGGGAGGTCGCAGGCCTTGCGCACGCTGGATAGTCTGATTTGGGACACGGCCGATGTTGCTGCGGGAGAGGTCGTCCTCGTGTGCAACGACCCGACACTCGATCTCACCCGCACCGCACTCGCTGCTGGGGCGAAGGTCGTGTTTTTGGACTCCGACTACTCACGCTGCCAGGAAGCAGCGTCGCTCGGTGCGGAGATTGCGGGCGATATGCGTATCGACGACTACCTTGCCGGCTCTTCAGGCACAGCCGTTGCCATTGGGGAGATGCCGAAGTCCCTGGCGCGGCTGGACTACCTGGCACGCTCGATTGCGGGAGCTGGGTTTGCTTCGGCGCGGGTGGTGTTCGGCGCGAACAATAAACACTTGTCTCGTGGCATGAATGTGGTGCTGGGCGAATCGTTCGACCAGGTGGCGGCCTCCCGTGGGCGCGGGAAGTTTCGCTGTCTTGTGGCGTCTGGGCCGCGCGAGGTGTCCTATGAGCCCGTACGCGGCGATGGACTTGTCGCCATCGGAGGCGTGTTCTCAGGGGCGAAGCCCGACCGTGGTGGGGAACTGCTGCGCTCCTGCCTGCCGGCAGAGCCTGGACGACTGTTGGACCTGGGGTGCGGCAACGGCTCTGTCACGCGTGGCTTGGAGGCAGTGGCCACAGACGCTGACGCAGACGCGGTGCTCTCCGCCCGCGCCATCGGGCTGGAAGCGACCTGGGATGACGCCGGCTCACAGTTCCCGGACGGCTCCTTCGACACCATTGCGCTCAACCCACCGTTCCACGACGGGACCACGGTCGACGCAACCCTCGTCCAGCACCTCCTCGACGCCTCCAAGCGACTACTCGCGCCGGGCGGCACGCTCTACCTGGTCCACAATTCGCACCTGCGTTACCGCGGCGAGGTGGAGCAAAGGTTCGGCGCCGTGGAGCAGGTCACCCGCGATAAGACCTTCACGGTCCTGCGTGCTTCACTCTAGAGTGTGGTACCGTATTGCGGTACCACTCGGAGGAGGTTGTGATGTCTATCAGTGCATCTGAAGCGCGGCGCACGCTATATCCGCTCATCGAGCGTGTGAACAATGATCGCGATCCCGTTGAAATCGTGTCGCGTCACGGTAATGCAGTATTGATGGCTGCAGATGACTACGCGGCATGGGTTGAGACTGCCTACCTGTTTAAGTCGCCAGAGAATGCTCGACGCCTGACTCAGGCCTACGAGGAAGCACTCAACGGGGCGGTGGCCGAACACGACATCGACCTGGACGCGTAATGCGGCTTGTGTGGACCACCAACGCGTGGGAGGACTACCTGTACTGGCAGGGCAACGACAAGAAAACGCTGAGGCGAGTCAACCAGCTTCTGCGCGACACCTTAAGGGATCCGTTTGAAGGCATAGGGAAACCCGAACCGCTGAAGTACGGAGCTGAAGGGGCGTGGTCGAGGAGGATCACGCAAGAACACCGCTTGGTCTATACGGTCGCTGGGACAGATTTGGTGATTCTCCAAGCCCGGTACCACTACTAACCCAGCAGCTTCGGCAGGGCGTTGGCGGCGGTGTCCTCGATGACCACGTCGGCGATATGCGACAGGTCCGTGCGCATCGGGGTGACCTCAATGATGGGGATTTCGCGCGCGTGCGCCATTAGAGGCAGGCCAGCGGCGGGGTAGACCACGCCAGAAGTGCCGACGATGATCAACGCGTCAGCGGTGCGCATGCGACGCTCCGCCTCCTTCCACTCGGCTTGGGGCAACATCTCGCCGAACCACACCACGCCGGGACGCACCGGCCCGCCACATAACGGGCACTGGGGCGGAGTGATCGTCGGGACAGGCTCCTCGGGCAGTGGGATTGGGTCGGTGTAGGGCTCGTCGCAAAGCGAACAGCGAAACGCGAAGAGCGAGCCGTGCAGGTGGACGACATTGTCGCTGCCAGCACGCTCGTGAAGGTTGTCGATGTTTTGCGTGGTTACCGTCGTCTTCGGCGATTGCGCGATGGCGAGATGTCCTGCATTTGGCTCGGCGCGCTGGGCGAGTTGGGCGCGCCAGAGGTACCAGGCGAGCATTGTGTCCGGGTCGGTGTGCCAGGCGCCGATAGACGCCATGGCCTGTGGGTCCACGTTCTCCCACAACCCGGTTTGTGCGTCGCGATAGGTCACAAGGCCACTGTCGGCGCTCATGCCGGCGCCGGTGAAGACCTCGATACGGCTGGCGTCGGCGAGTAGTGCGCGGGCGTTGTCGATTGTGGTCATGGTTTAAACGCTACCGGGAGAAGCAAAGGAGCGTGTTCTTTGTCACAAACCGTGTGCGCGCTTTAGACTCGTCGAGATCGACAGACATCTAACAGAGAGGTGGCCGCCGATGGCGATTGAATTCAACATGATCCAAACCATCGGCTTCGCCGTGCTCCTGCTCGTCGTTGGACGCTGGCTGCGCAACAACGTCGCGTTCTTTGAGCGCTTCGCCATCCCAGCGCCGGTGATCGGCGGGTTCCTTTTCGCCCTGTTCAACCTGGTGTTCAAACTCACCGGTTGGGTGGACATCACCTTCGACACCACCCTGCAGGGGTTCTTCATGACGATGTTCTTCACCACCGTCGGCTTCGGCGCCAGTGTCGCGCTTCTTGGCAAAGCCGGCAAGATGGTCACCCGCTTCCTTCTCGTCGCCTCTGTGCTGGTGGTGCTACAGAACCTTCTTGCGGTGCTGCTCGCGCCGATTGTGGACATCCCGTCCGCGCTCGCGCTGATGACCGGATCCGTTTCCATGACCGGCGGCCACGGGGTGTCCGGCGGTATGGCCCCGCTCGTGGAGGCGCAGGGTGTGGAGCGCGCAGAAACCGTCGCCTACACCGCAGCAACGTTCGGCCTGCTGATGGGCTCGCTCATAGGCGGGCCTGTCGGCGACCGTCTGATCAAACGCAACCGCCTCCAATCCAGCGGCACCCGCAATGTCGACGTGGACGATAGCTTGCTCACTGCGTATCGACGAGACCTGCGCAGCGACCAGGTCATGCAAGCCTTCATCGTCATCCTCATCGCGATGTTTATCGGCACCTACATCACCGACGGCATCAACTGGATCATCAGCCAGTTCACCGACAAAGCCGCCTTCCCGAACTACCTGGGTGCCATGCTCGTCGGCATTCTGTTCCGCTACATCTCAGACACGCGCAACCAGCGCCAGTACCACGAGTTTGTGCCCACACAAGAGGTGGAGATCATCGGCAGTGTTGCGCTCGCACTTTTCCTCGCGCAAGCACTGATGACGATCAAACTGTGGGAACTGGCAGACCTTGCCATCCCGCTTGTCATTCTGCTCATCGCCCAGACCGTGCTGATGCTCCTCTTCGCCCGCTTTGTCACATTCCGAGCGATGGGCAGCGACTACGACGCCGCCGTCCTGTCCGCCGGCCACTGCGGTTTTGGCATGGGCGCAACCCCCAACGGTGTGGCCAACATGGAGTCGGTGGTGCAGAAGTACTCGCCGTCGCGCCTAGCGTTTTTCGTTTTACCAATCGTCGGCGGGATGTTCATCGACTTCGTCAACATCCTCGTGGTGACGGTGTTCCTCAACGTGCTGTAGCCGTTAGATAAACACAAACAGGAGACAGACAACCAGGACTGCGACGACGCTTGTCATCACACGCCACAGGTAACGCTTGCCCGGCGCGTGTGCCGTGTTGACCGAGATCTTGCTCGGGTTCTGCGGCAGCACCGCGGCGAGCATTGGGTCGTTCGGCTCCTTGTAGGTGCCCATGCCGCCCTGCATCCGTAGCAGGTGGTTGCGTTGTTGCTCGGCTTCGTCGGGCTCGATGCCGTCCTTGGCCGTGGTCATGCGGATTGCGATGACGACGATGTAGACGGTGAAGGCGATCCACAGTGCGATCTCCAGCCAGAACGGCAGCGACATGTCCGGCAGCATCATCGAGACGTTGGTCAGCGCGAACAAGACCGCCATAGCGAGGAGGGTCTTCGACATGAAATCGGCTGTGGCATCGCAAAGCTTCTCGACGCGCGCCGCCGCCGTCTCCGAATACGGCAACGCCTTGTCCTCCGGTACGTCCACGGTCTGTCGTGCGAGGGTTTTCGGCGGCAGGCACGCGAGCATCGATATGGAGATGACGATGCCGATTGTGATCAAGAACGTCGCGTGAAGCAGGGTTTTCGGTTCGAATCCGTCCGCGTCGCCGTTGACGTTGAAATGGACCGGCACCGGGTCGGGGATCGCATCCCAGCGCAGGAGGATATACGCGAACGCGGCTGCGTAGGCCAGGGCAGCGAGGGCATAGCGACGGTAATGGGCAGGCATGTAGGCGATCTTAGACACAACCCAAAAGACGATATCGTCTTTTGTGCCGGCGATGGAGCCGCGACCTGGGGTTTTAGATCCGCGCAAATGCTAAAAGACGATATCGGCTTTTAGGCTGTGGATAACCGGCGCGAAAGTATCCGGAGTTACCCGAAGTTATCCACAAAAACGGGCGGGGTCTTCCGCCGACACGGGATCTCTGCAATCGTTGTGGCATGGATATGGGGAGGCAACGGGAGATCCTGAGCAAGGTGATCGACCGTAGAGATACACAAGCAGGTAGGACAGTCGCGTTGTCGGCAAGGCATGCGATGCTACAGGCCGACTTTCACGCGTTGGCGTTTTACGAAAAGCGCTGGGTGCAGGCGGTTGCAGCAGGTCAGGCAGCGAGGAAGGCGGCGCTGGCTGGCAGGTCTGCGGCGCGTGTACTGGGGATGTGGCTGGTGACCACGGACTCAAACGAACCGGTAGAACTGTTGCTCCCGAACGGCAGGACACCATCGAGAAGACAGTGGCCGGACAATACCGTCTATCACCGTGCGCGTAACCGCGTGGCCGTGATCAAGCACTTTGACACATTGCGCGTTACCGACGAGCTGACCACCGCGTTCGAGATCGCTCTGCGCCACGGGTTCAGGGAGGGGCTGGTGGCGATGGACTGGGTGCTCAAACACCACACCGATCGTGCGACCGTGGAGGCGGAAGCCGACAAGCTTGGCCGTGTCAAGGGGATAGGTGTGTTGCGGAAAGTGCTGCGATACGCAGTGGGTAACTCGCGGTCGCCGTTCGAATCGTACGCACGCGCGGTGTTGATTGAGCGGGTGGCCGACGGCTGGATCGTCAACGGCATGTTCGCGGGCTACGAGGTGGACCTACGCCTCGGGGCACTGATCTTGGAGATCGACGGGGATTACAAATACGACGGGGTCACGTTTAAGAAAACCGACGAGACGCTGCGACAAGAGCGCAAGCGGGAGAAACATCTGCTCAAACGTGGTGTGTATCTGCTCAGGGCGTCGCCGCATGATCTGTTGTTTAAGGAAGGCGAGTTTGTCGACGACGCCCGCGCCCTGCTCGCCCTCGCCCAGGCGCGAGAAGCAGACAACAGGGCAGCACACACCCAGGCGGCGTGACACCTACACGCGCATGGTCAGCAGCGTGCCGTCGACAGACACGTCGAAGCCCGCAGCCACGGACAGGTCCACGACCTCCGAAGCAGACGACGCGTCGTGTGGCGCCAGTACCCGGGCCAGCTCGCCCTTGTACTTCTTGTTGAAGTGGCTGACCACCTTGCCGGTGTCGGCCTGTTCCACGCGGATGGTCAGCGCGCCGGGCACAGGGCCGAGGTTCTGGTAGGCGCCGGAGCGCATGTCGATGACAAAGCCGCAGTCTGCAAGAGTATCGGTCACGGCGGAGCCCCACCAGGCGCGCAACGTCTTGCCGCCCAGTTTCATCCCGGCAGACAGGCGGTAGCGGGGGATGAGGTCGCCTGCCCGAACCACGCCGAACAGCGCGGAGCCAACGGCAAGGCGCGACAGCGCGTCGGCGGACAACGTGGAGGCATCGAGCGAGTCGTACAGCACACCCGTGTAGCGCTCGATGGCCGGCATCACCGGTGCCGAGCGCAACGTGAGGTTCTCCTCCGCTTCGGCCTGCTTGGAGGCGGGGGTGTCGACGAGGGTGTGGGTGAGTTCGTCGAGAAGCGAATTGCGAATGGGATCCAACGACGGAAACGACAACGCCATCGCAGCGTCGGTGCCGCCGGGCGCTTTGGTTTCGGAAGGAGGGAGGACGATCAGCATGACGAACAAGCTACCGGGTAAACTGCCCCGCATGATTACTCGCCTGTCCACGCTGTTCCTGCGCACTCTGCGCGAAGACCCGGCCGACGCTGAAGTGCCGAGCCACAAACTCCTTGTCCGTGCTGGTTACGTCCGCCGTGCCGCGCCGGGCGTGTACTCCTGGCTGCCGCTTGGTCTGCGTGCGCTGCGCAAGATCGAGGGTGTGGTGCGCGAGGAGATGGACGCAATGAGTGGCCAGGAACTGCTGTTCCCGGCACTGCTGCCGCGCGAGCCCTACGAGGCGACGAACCGCTGGACCGAATACGGCGATGACCTGTTCCGCCTGAAGGACCGTAAGGGTGCGGACATGCTGCTCGGCCCGACGCACGAGGAGATGTTCACTACGGCGGTGAAGGATCTGTACTCGTCGTATAAGGATTTCCCGGTCACGCTGTACCAGATTCAGACGAAGTACCGCGACGAGGCACGTCCGCGCGCGGGCATCCTTCGCGGGCGTGAGTTTGTGATGAAGGATTCCTACTCCTTCGACATGTCGGACGAGGGTCTGGATGAGTCGTATGCAAACCACCGTGCGACCTACCAGCGCATCTTCGACCGTGTGGGACTGAAGTACGAGATCTGCCAGGCCACCTCCGGTGCCATGGGTGGCTCCGCATCCGAGGAGTTCCTCGCGTACTCCGACAACGGCGAGGACACTTTTGTCGTTTCCACCGCGGGCGATTATGCAGCCAACGTTGAGGCTGTGACCACGGTTGCTCCGGAAGCCCGTGCGGTCGAAGGGCTGCCTGAGGCTGTCGAGCACGACACCCCGAAGTCCGAGACCATCGCGGCACTCGTGGAGTGGGCGCAGAGCGCAGGAGTGCTTATCGACGACCGCCCTGCCGAAGCCTCCGACACCCTCAAGTGCATGATGATCAAGGTCAACGATCCGCGCGCCGTGGATGAGGACGGCAAGCCGGTCGGCCCACAGTTGGTCGGCGTGCTCATCCCGGGTGACCGCGAACTGGACGAGAAGCGCCTGGAATCATCGCTCGAGCCGGCGACCTTCGAGTTGGCTAGCGACGAGGACTTTGCCAAGAGTGATTTCCTGGTCAAGGGCTACGTTGGCCCGCGTGCGCTCCAGGCCAACGGTGTGCGTGTGCTCGCAGACCCGCGTGTGGTTGACGGCTCCGCGTGGATCACCGGTGCGGACGCTCCGCAGAAGCACGTCGTCGGACTGGTCGCTGGTCGCGACTTCACCGTCGACGGCTACATCGAGGCCGCCGAGATCAAGGAAGGCGACCCGTCGCCGTCCGGCAACGGCACCGTGAAACTCGCCCGCGGCATCGAGCTTGGCCACATCTTCCAGCTGGGCCGCAAGTACACCGAAGCCATGGACGTGCAGATCCTGGACGAAAACGGCAAGCGTGCCGTGCCGACCATGGGTTCCTACGGCATCGGTATCTCTCGCATGCTCGCTGTGGTGGCGGAGCAGCGCCACGACGACAAGGGCCTGGTCTGGCCGGTGGAGATCGCCCCGTACCAGGTGCATGTGGCTGTGGCGAACAAGGACGCTGCTGCGCTCGAGGCAGGCGACCGCATCGCGGCTGAACTCTCCGACGCCGGGCTCGAGGTGCTTTTCGACGACCGCCCGAAGGTCTCCCCAGGCGTCAAGTTCAAGGATGCGGAACTGCTCGGTATGCCGTTCATCGTGATCCTCGGTCGCGCGTTCGCTGACGGCAACGTCGAACTGCGCATCCGCGGGGGCGAGACCCTTGAGGTCCCGGCCGACGACATCGTGGCGAAGGTCCAGGACCTGGTCGCAGAGCGCCGCGGCTAGGCGATAAATCTGGGTGTGAAGGCTAGGCCCGCTGGGCGTGGGCGGCGAGTTGGATTGCCGCCTTGCGCCACTGCTTGGTCTCTGCGTGAGCGGCGGCGTAGCGCCACTGTTTGACAAGGTCACCGTGCATCGTTTCGACGAGCGCGGTGGCCTCTTGCGTTGTCTGGGGGTCGTTGTAGCCGTCCGCGAAGGTGTATCCGGCGGCGGGAACTAACGATTGGCCGTCTGTGTCGCCGAGCAGTTCCGTAAGCGCCTCGGTGCGTTCGTGGGATGCCTCGCGCAGCTCGCTAATGCGGGTGCGCAAAGCCTCGTCGGCATGGGCGAGCGCGAGGCCGAGGCCGTAATACATCGCGTTTTCGCGAGCGAGGAGGTCGGCGGCGGATTGGGTCGCGGCGTCGTCGTCAAGCGGGCCCTCGAGAGTGATCTCGACTGGAGTGAGCGCAAGCGCATCGATGGCTTGGGCTACTACGAGGTCAACCGAATCGTCAGGCACCTTGTCGGCGGCGGTGACGGTGTGCTCCAAAAGGGCTGCGCCGTCCGCGGCTGCCGGAAGGTCGGTGTCGCCATACCCGACGTTGCAGGACTGCGGGGTCTGTCCAGTTTCGTCCGTGCCGCACAGGCGCAGTGCTTCGTCTTGAAGCTGCTCGCTCTGGAACTTGCGCAGTTCCGCCCACTCGGGGTGCTCCCCGAACACCCAATCAGCGGAGGCTTGCTTGGCCAGCGACATGATCTCGCCGTTGGCGCGAGGGCCGACAACATCCATCACTGTGCAACTGGTCAGGAGCAGTACAGCTGGCAAAACAAGCAGTTTCTTCACCCGCTGCACGTTACACGCTAGGTTTGACGCATGGCATTTCCCACAAATAACGAACTTGAACAATTGGTCGCCCCTGTCGTGAAGGCGTACGCGATGGACATTGAGAACATTCGCACCGTCAAGGCGGGGAAGAAATCGCAGGTCGTTATTGCGCTCGACTCGGATACGCACCCGACGCTGGATGAGTTGGAGGAAGTGTCCAATGAGCTATCAACGCTTTTCGACGACCTCGAGCAGCGCGGGGAAGTCAACTTCGGCGCCGGATACACGCTTGAACTGACCACCCCTGGTGTGGATATGCCGCTGACGCAGCCGCGACACTTCCGTCGCAACCAGGGCCGTCTGATTAAGGCGGGTGAGCAGAAGTGGCGCATCGCCGTACTGGATGAGGCGCAGGAGCATGTTGCGCTGGTGCGTTCGTCGAAAAAGGGCGATGAGGTGCGAATTGCACCGGTTTCAGAAATTGCTGGTGCAGTGGTAGAAATTGAGTTCAACGCGCCGCCAGCAGCAGAAGTTGAGCTGGCGGATCAGACGTTTGCAGAGCTCGAAGCCGCAGCGGCGGCACAGGAAGGAAACAAGTGAATATCGACTTGAACGCGCTGAAAACCATCGAAGAGCAGCAAGGCATTTCGATGGAGGATCTGCTGACCACCATCGCAAACGCGTTGCTGTTTTCATACCGCGAGTTCAAGGAGGAAAGCGGTACGGAGCGTTCCAAGGCGCGTGTGGACATTGACACCGAAACGGGCGACGTTGCCGTTATCGTCAGCGAGCTCGACGCCGAAGGCGAAGTCATCTCTGAATACGACGACACGCCGGTGAACTTCTCCCGAATTGGTTCCGTCGCCGTGCGTGACGCGATCAAGGGCCGTCTGCGCCAAGCGGAGGCTGGCCGCGTTTACGGCGAGTACGCCGAACTCGAGGGCCAGATTGTCTCTGGGCTGGTCCAGCGCGATGCCCACGCAGAGGCGCGCGGCATCAGCATCGTCCAGCTCGGTACGGAGGCAGACCCGCAGGACGGCATCCTGCTGCCGGCAGAGAAGATCCCGGGCGAAGTGTTGCGCCACGGCGATCGCATCAAGGCTTACGTGGTGGGTGTGAACAAGGGCGACAAGCGCGTGCAGGTCAACCTGTCGCGCACGCACCCCGAGTTGGTTCGAGGCCTGTTCGCACTCGAGGTGCCGGAGGTAGCCGACGGTTCGGTAGAGATTGTCAGCATCGCGCGCGAGGCAGGCCACCGCTCCAAGGTTGCGGTGCGTGCAACCGTCAAGGGTGTCAACGCCAAGGGCGCGTGCATCGGGCCTCGAGGAGCGCGCGTGACCAACATCATGCAGCAGCTCGGCGGCGAGAAGATCGACATCATCGATTGGGATGCGGACCCGGCGAAGTACGTCGGTAACTCCCTGGCCCCCTCGAAAGTGGTGGATGTCACGGTGCTCGATGCGGATATGCAAGCGGCTCGCGTGACGGTGCCGGACTATCAGCTCTCCTTGGCCATCGGCAAGGAAGGCCAAAACGCCCGCCTGGCCGCCCGCCTGACCGGCTGGAAGATCGACATCCGCTCCGACGCTGATATCGCCGACGACGAATAAGGTCTTTGCCAACGTTTATGAAACCCGCAGGAAGTACAGATTCTGCGGGTTTTCGCGTACAGTGTTTAACGGCTTTGCGTCCGCACGTTGGGTGCGGCGGCCCACCACGCACACGAGTGCGCCGGTGTGAGACATAACGGCACAGTGTTAGACGGCAGATAGGTTGCGGGAAGGATGCGAATGAGCGGAATGCGTAAGCACCCCATCCGCACACGTACCTGTATTGCCACCCGAAAAACTCACCCCGACGTCGAACTGTTGCGCGTGGTCGCCGATCCGGACGTGCCGGGGAAGATCCTCGCCGACCCGGACCGGAAACTGCCTGGTCGGGGAGCATGGATTACCCCGTCGTTGGACGCAGTCGAGCTGGCGGAACAACGCCGCGCCTTTGGGCGGGCACTCCGTCTGTCTGCGAAAGTAGACCTAGGTCATGTACGTACGTACCTCGCCTCGTCGCAAAGCAGAAGCGCCGAGGCGGTCGACCCAGAGAATGAAGGAAAGACCGAACACTGATGAGTACGCAACCATGAAGCAGCATCAGCGATGAAAGTCACTGACCACGTCTAGGGGCCGGTAGCCGAAGGGCACTGGGCTCCTAGCATGAACAACAAGGAGACATGTGTCCGGAAAGCTACGCGTACACGAGTTGGCTAAGCAGCTCGGCGTAACAAGTAAGGAATTACTCGCAACCCTGAAAGAACAGGGTGAGTTTGTGAAGACGGCGTCGTCGACCATTGAGCCGCCTGTCATCAAGAAGATGAAGGCGCACTACGCCAAGCTCAATGGCGGTGGCGCAGACGACAACGAAAAGAAGGAAGCACCGACTCCGGCGAAACCGCCGCTGAAGAAGCCTGGCCAGAACCGTGCCAAGCCTGCAGCGCCGAAGCCCGCCGGTTCCGCACCAAAGCCGGGCGAGGCTGCGAAGCCGAAGCCGGCTCCGGCTGCTCCGAAGGCACCGGCTGCGAAGGCTGCGGGTGAGCCGGCCCAGAAGCCAGGCGCCCCGAAGCCGGGCGCACCGAAGCCTGCAGCGCCGAAGCCTGCGGGTTCCGCCCCGAAGCCAGGCGCACCTAAACCCGCAGCTCCAAAGCCCGCAGCTCCAAAGCCCGCAGCGCCGAAGCCGGCTGCTGCGAAGAAGGACGGCCCGACTCCGGGCGGTATGCCTCGCCCGATGCCGAAGCCTGGTGGACGCCCGCGCGTTGCTAACAACCCGTTCTCGTCCAACACTGGCGGTGGGCAGCGCCCGCCGCGTCCGGGTGGACGTCCGGGGCAGGGTCGCGGTGGCCAGGGCCAGGGCGGCCCACGCCCGGGTGGTGCCCGTCAGGGTGGCGGCAACCGTCCGTCCCCGGCGGATATGCCGGCAGGTCCGTCGCCGACACAAATGCCTGCGAAGGCTGCACCGGCCGGTGGCCGCGGCGGTGGCCGTGGTCGTGGCCGTGGTGGCCAGAACGGGCCACAGCGTGGCGGTTTCGGCGGACCGGGTGGCGGTTTCCGCGGTCGCGGCGGACGTCGCGGCGGTACCGCAGGTGCATTCGGCCGTCCGGGTGGTGCACCCGGCAAGCGCCGCAAGTCCAAGGGCCAGAAGAGGGCTGAGTACGAGGAGATGCACAAGCCGAACGTCATCGGTGGCGTTCGTCTCCCCGACGGCGGCGGCAAGACCGTCCGCCTGCGCCAAGGCGCGACCCTGTCTGACCTCGCTGAGAAGATCAACACCGATGCATCGTCGCTGGTGCAGGCGCTGTTCAACCTCGGTGAGATGGTGACGGCAACGCAGTCCGTGTCTGAGGACACCCTGCAGCTGCTCGGCGCTGAGATCAACTACGAGGTCCAGATCGTCTCGCCTGAGGACGAGGACCGCGAACTGCTTGAGTCCTTCGACCTGCAATTCGGTGAGGACGAAGGCGGCGAAGAGGAGCTCGAGCAGCGTCCTCCAGTGGTCTCCGTCATGGGTCACGTCGACCACGGTAAGACCCGCCTGTTGGACTCCATCCGCAAGGCAAACGTGGGTCGTGGCGAGGCCGGCGGTATTACCCAGGGCATTGGTGCATACCAGACCGAGGTCACCCTCGACGGCCACCCGCGTAAGATCACGTTCCTGGATACCCCGGGCCACGAGGCGTTTACCGCCATGCGTGCCCGTGGTGCGAAGTCGACCGACTTGGCCATCCTCGTGGTGGCAGCGGACGACGGCGTCATGCCGCAGACCGTTGAGGCGATTAACCACGCCAAGGCTGCGGAACTGCCGATCGTGGTTGCAGTGAACAAGGTGGATAAGCCGGAGGCTTCCCCGGAGAAGATCCGTGGTCAGCTCACCGAGTACGGCCTCGTGCCGGAAGAGTACGGCGGCGACACCATGTTCATTGACATCTCCGCGAAGCAGGGCACCGGTATCGACAACCTGCTGGAGGCTGTGCTCCTGACCGCAGATGCGGCGCTTGAGCTCACGGCGAACCCAGACATGGACGCACAAGGTATTGCCATCGAGTCCCACCTGGACCGTGGCCGTGGCCCGGTGTCCACCGTCATCGTGCAGCGCGGCACCCTGCGTGTCGGTGACTCGATTGTCGTCGGCGGCAACTTCGGTCGCGTGCGTCGCATGGTCGACGAGTGGGGCGAGGACGTGGAAGAGGCAGGCCCGTCCCGTCCGGTTCAGGTCCAGGGCCTCAACGGTGTTCCTGGCCCGGGCGACAACTTGCTCGTGGTTGAGGATGACCGTGTGGCTCGCCAGATTGCTGCGCAGCGTGACGCTCGTCAGCGTGCGGCGATGCAGGCACGTCGTAAGAAGCGTGTCTCTTTGGAGAACCTGGATCAGGCTCTCAAGGAGCGCAGCCAGCTCAACCTCATCCTCAAGGGCGACAACGCCGGTTCGGTGGAAGCCCTCGAGGAGGCGCTGCTCAAGATCGAGGTCGACGACGAGGTGCAGGTCAACATCATCGACCGTGGCGTCGGTGCTGTGACCCAGACCAACGTCACCCTCGCGGCGGCATCCGACGCCATCATCATTGGCTTCAACGTCCGCGCGGACGGCAAGGCCACGGAAGAGGCGAATGCCGAAGGCGTGGAGATCCGCTACTACTCGGTCATCTACCAGGCGATCGAGGATGTGGAGCAGGCGCTCAAGGGCATGCTCAAGCCGATCTACGAAGAGCGCGACCTGGGCGAAGCCGAGATCCGTCAGATCTTCAAGGCTTCCGCAGTCGGCCTCATCGCAGGTTGCATGGTTACCGAGGGCAAGGTCAAGCGCGGTGCGAAGCTGCGCCTGGTCCGCGACGGCAACGTCATTACTCCGGATGCGTCGATCGATTCGCTGCGCCGCGAGAAGGACGACGTCAACGAGGTAGCCAAGGGCTACGAGTGCGGCATGGTGCTGTCCTACCCGGATATCCAGGTGGGCGACATCATTCAGACCTACGAGATGGTCGAGGTCCCGCGCGACTAGTCGTCGCAAAGCAATTGCTTATCGACGAAACCCCCGCCCCGCACGCACGTGCTCGGCGGGGGTTACACTATGCAGAAGTTTTGAGGAGGAGTGACATGGCTGATAACACCCGCGCCCAGCGGTTGGCGAAGCAGATTCAGACGATTGTTGCTTCCGCGATTGAGCGGGAGATTAAGGACCGCCGGCTGGAGTTGGTCACTGTGACCGACACCCGAGTCACCGGGGACCTTCATGACGCCACCATTTACTACACAGTGCGTGGCCAAGAGATCGACGACGAACCTGACTACGAGCAGGCCGCTGAGGCGCTCAACCGTGCTCGCGGGCAGATCCGCAAGATCGTGGGTGATCAGCTTTCGGTTCGGTTCACGCCGACCATCTCGTTTGAGCGCGATACCGTGCCGGAAGCTTCCGCGCACATGGAGGAGCTGCTCAACCGTGCACGCGCGCGTGATGAGGAGCTAGCAAAGCTGCGCGCAAATGCGAAGCCGGCTGGCGATGCTGACCCGTACAAGCGCTCCGGTGAAGGGGAGTAGTGCCCTGAACAGCCAGCTGTTTGCGGAGCATGCTCCGCTATTTGCCGAGGTTGCCGAGCGTATCCGCGCCGCGGACCGCGTCAACGTGGTCGCACACATCAACCCCGATGCGGATGCGATCGGGTCGGCGTGTGCGCTCGCAAAGGGGCTCACGGCGCTTGGTATCGACAACGACGTTTACATTGGCCAGCCGTTGCCGCACCCGGCGAATATGCGCACTATCCCGGGAGTCGATGAGATCATCTACGGCGAAACTTTGCCGGAGGATGGCCTTGTTGTCACCGTGGATTGTGCCTCCGCAGATCGCACAGGAGCATTCCTGGTCGATGTTACGGATAACCCGTCGCGCGTTGTTGTCATCGATCACCACAACACCAACCCCGGTTTCGGCGACATGAATTTGATCGTCGAGTCCGAATCGACCACAACGATGATCCGCGAGTTGCTTGATCATCTTGGGGTGGAGCTTGACGAGGACATCGCGTACTGCCTGTACGCGGGCTTGGTCACCGACACCGGCAGCTTCCGGTGGGGCACACCGAGGATGCACCGTTTGGCCGCGGAGCTGATGGGCTACGGCCTGAATACTCGCCAGATTGCGCTGGACCTGATGGACACGATGAGTGCGACCGACCTCCAGCTCATGGGCGCGGTGTTGGCGGAAACCCAAATCATTCCGGTCAAGGGGCTCTCCGTTGCAGTGCTTACCATCCCCACGGGGTTGTTAGCGCGAATGAGCCAGCCAACGGTCGAGGCGATCATCGACTACGCACGTGCCCTTGAAGGCACCGACGTTGGTGTGGTGTTGAAGCAGTACAGCAGCAAGCACTGGGCGATGTCGCTGCGTTCTACGGTGCTGAATGTTTCAACCGTCGCGCGCTCTCTTGGCGGTGGCGGACACAAGGCAGCAGCGGGGTACTCGGCCACCGGTTCGCGCTCTGAGGTCGTCCGCGACCTGCTCGACGCGCTGCCGGAACCCGCCCACCGATGAGGGGCGCGGTCGCCGCCCGCACACCAACCGCGCGGGATATCTTGATGCTCGCGCTGCCCGCGCTCGGCGTGCTGGCAGCCAACCCGCTGTATCTCCTGCTGGATACCGCTGTCGTTGGCAGGCTCGGCACCGCGCAGCTGGCTGCACTCGCTGCAGGCGCTGCCATCCAGTCGACCGTGACAACCCAATTAACGTTCCTGTCCTACGGCACGACGGCGCGCAGCTCACGGTTTTACGGCGCGGGAAAGCGCGACAAGGCAGTCGAGGAAGGTGTACAAGCTACCTGGGTAGCGCTCGGGGTCGGCGCGATCTTGGCGCTGATTGTGTGGGTGTTCGCCCAACCGTTGGCGATGGCGCTTGCAGGTGACGTTGACACGAGTGTGCGCGCTGCGTCCTGGATGCGTGTGTCCGCATTCGCCATCCCGATGACGCTGATCATCATGGCCGGAAATGGCTGGATGCGCGGCGTGCAAAATACGCGATTGCCGTTCTACTTAACGCTGTGTGGCCTCATTCCCGGCGCGGTCTCGTTGCCGTTATTGGTGAACCAGTACGGGCTTGTGGGCTCCGCGATATCCAACGTGATTGGCATGGGGATCACATCAACGTTGTTCGTGGTGTTCCTGATCAGGGAGCACCGGACGTCGGGCCGGGGCTGGGCGCCGCAGTGGTCGGTGATTTCCAAGCAGCTCGTGTTAGGCCGCGACCTGATTTTGCGGTCGTTATCGTTTCAAGTCTCGTTGCTGACCGCTGCTGCAGTTGCTGGTCGCTTCGGCGTGGTTGCGCTTGCTGCTCACCAGTTGATGCTGCAGCTGTGGAACTTCCTCACACTCGTGCTTGATTCGCTGGCTATTGCGGCGCAGACCCTGACCGGCTCGGCTTTGGGGCGGGCAGGGGCGCAGGACGCACGCGCTGTTGGTGAGCACGCACTGAAGTACTCGATGGTCTTCGCGGTCGTGCTGGCCGTGGTGTTCGCGTTGTTCCGTGAGCCGATTCTGGGTTTGTTTACGCAGGATCAGGCGGTCGTCGATACGCTGCAGCTGCCGTGGCTGTTGTTTATCGCCATGATCATCGCCGGGGGAGCGGTGTTTGCGCTCGACGGGGTGCTGCTTGGTGCGGCGGATGCGGCGTACCTGCGCAACCTGACACTGTTTTCTCTGCTCGGGGTTGCGCTGCCGATCATCATCGCTTCCGGTTTCTTCGGCTGGGGCCTGACCGGTATTTGGGTCGGACAACTCGGCCAAATCCTTGTGCGCCTCGTAGGTGTAGTGCACAGGTTCCGTTCCATGCGATGGGCAGTGACAAGCGGTGATGGTAGGAATGACGCATGACCACGACACTCTGGGCAGTCAGCGACCTGCACGCCGCAGTGAAGCTCAACGGCCCAAAAATCGACGACATCCAGCCTACTGACCCGTCTGACTGGCTCATCGTCGCTGGCGACGTGGCCGAACGGTTCGAACTCATCGTTGAAGTGATGACAGAACTGGCCAGTCGGTTCGACACCGTCATCTGGGTGCCCGGCAACCACGAGCTATTTTGCCGTTCTGCGGACAGGTACCGCGGCCGAGAAAAGTACGCCATGCTAGTTCAAGCGATGCGCGCTATCGGTGTGATTACCCCGGAAGATCGCTATCCGGTGTTCGGCGGAGTGACCATCGCGCCGCTATTTACGCTGTACGACTATTCGTTCCGCAGCAGGGAAATGACTGTCGACGAAGCCCTGCAGGCCGCCCACGACAACAACGTGGTGATGACAGACGAGTTTGCCATCGCACCATTTGTGGATATCCGTGGCTGGTGCTGGGACCGTTTGGCCTACACCACCAAACGCTTATCCCGCATTAGCGGGCCGACGATTCTGGTCAACCACTGGCCGCTGGTGCAGGAGCCGGTGCAGCGCATGATGTGGTCCGAAATCGCCCTGTGGTGCGGGACCCGGCACACCAGGACATGGCCCAAGCGCTACAACGCGCAGGCAGTGGTGTACGGTCACCTGCACATGCCGGGGGTGACCAAGGTCGATGGCGTCGACCACATTGAGGTCTCCCTGGGCTATCCGCGCGAGTGGCGCCACCACCCGTCCACGCGGCAATTCCCGTACCCGGTCATGGAGGTTGAATAGTGATGCAAGATATTTCGCTGTTTCCTCCAGAAGCACGCTGCGTCTTTTTACTTACCGACGACGCCGGCGACCTCACCCGCTACGACCACCTCCATCCGGCAGAGCGCCAGGAAGTAAAGACTGCGGTGGACCTGCGCAAGGGAGAGTTCGGCGATGCCCGCTGGTGCGCACACCAGGCACTGCGCGAACTGGGCGTGGAATCTGCAGGCGCGATCCTGCGCGGGGAACGCGGTATGCCGTTGTGGCCAGAGGGGTTTACCGGCTCGCTGACCCATACCGATGGCCTGCGCGCCGCTGTCGCAGCACCAACCCGGTACGTACTGTCGATGGGGCTCGATGCGGAGCCGGCAGAATCGCTGCCAGACGGGGTGCTGGAGTCGATCGCCAGTGATACTGAGATCGCGATGGTCAACGGTATGCGTCAGCAGGGGCAGCAATGGGCCGACCGGCTGCTGTTTTGCGCCAAGGAAGCGACCTACAAGTGCTGGTTTCCGATGACACGGCGTTGGCTAGATTTCGACGAAGCCGAAATTGAGTTGCGCGCCGACGGCACGTTTGTCTCGCAGCTCCTCGCCCGTCCCGCGCCGGTGCCGGTGTTTGAGGGCCGCTGGGTGGTCCGTGGTGGCTACGCGGTGGCTTCCACGTACGTGCGCTAAGAGCTAAAGTGTGGATGGCCGCGCCACAAACACCGTGGCGAGGCGCTTGCCCTGCTCTTTGACCAGGGCGACTGCTTTGCCGTCTGGTCCAACGGCGGCGTGCACGCCCTTCAAACCGCGCGGCTCGAGCCACTTGCCCATGGATAGCGCCGCGTATTCATCAGCAGTGACATCAAGCACCGGCCACGAGCGGGTCAGTGCCTCATCCATGGTCAGTGACAACACAGCATTGTCTTCCAACGCGTCGAGGGTGTGAGCGTCGTCGATGGAGAACGGGCCGACGGAGGTTCGTCGCAAAGCAATCAAATGCCCGCCAACCCCCAACGCCGCGCCGAGGTCGCGGCCCAGCGAGCGGATATAGGTGCCGGAGGAACAATGCACGCGGGCGTCGATGTCGACGACGCCATCGTGGTGGCGGATCTCGCTGACATCGAAAGCGTGGACGGTCACGGGGCGGGGAGGAATGGTGACCTCCTCACCGGCGCGCACCAGTTCGTGGGCTCGGCGCCCATCGATCTTGATCGCGGACACCTTCGACGGAACCTGCATGATATCGCCGGTCAGCAGTGCGATCTGCTCGTGGATCGCGTCGTCGGTTACCTCAGACGCGTCGTGCGTTTCGGTGATCTCGCCCTCCGCATCATCTGTGGTCGTGGACGCACCGAGGCGGATCGTCGTTTCGTAGACCTTGTCCTCTGCGACCAGGTGCGCCAGCAGCTTCGTGCCGCGCTCAATGCCTGCGACAAGCACGCCCGTGGCCATCGGGTCGAGCGTTCCAGCGTGGCCAACCTTGCGCGTGCCAAAGAAGCGGCGCAGACGCGCCACCACGTCATGACTCGTCAAGCCCTGAGGCTTATCGACGACAACAATGCCGGACTTTTCGAGGGGATCGTTCATGCTTTTGAAGTATGCCGTACTGTGTCCCCCGTGGATATTTTGCGTGGCCTCGACGCAGTGCCGGAAACATTTGGCGAGCCTGGTGGCACCGTCGTCACTATCGGCGTCTTTGACGGCGTGCACAGAGGCCACCAACTGCTGATCTCGAAGGCCGTGGATACCGCACGTGAACTCGGTGTGCCAAGCGTGGTCATGACCTTTGACCCGCACCCCGTGACGGTATTCGCCCCAGGTCACACACCTGCGGCGCTGATGTCGCTTGAGGAGCGCGCCCGCCACATCGCTGAGTTGGGCGTGGACTACTTGCTTGTCATTGACTTCCGGCACGAGCTCGGCGGGGTTTCGCCCGAGGGGTACGTGGAGGACGTACTCGTGGGCCAACTGCGCGCCCGCCACGTGCTGGTGGGGGAGAATTTCACCTTTGGAAAAGATGCCGCAGGTACCGCTACAACCATGGCGCAGCTAGGGGAGCGCGCAGGCATCGACGTGACGATTGTGCGATTGCTTTCCGACGGCGGCGTCAAGGTCTGCTCCACCGCCATCCGCGACGAACTCTCCGGCGGAAACGTACAAACGGCGACCGACTACATGGGACGGCCGTTCTCTGTGATCGCACCGATTGAACGTGGTGCCGGCCGTGGCGGCAAGGAACTGGGATACCCGACGGCCAACCAGTACGCATCCGATGCGGCCGCGATCCCGGCTGACGGTGTCTACGCGGGCTGGCTCACCATCATCGACGACGCCCCCATCGACGGCGACATGGAACCCGGCGTGCGCTACCCAGCGGCGATCTCCGTGGGGACGAACCCCACGTTTGGCGACAACCGGCGCAGCGTTGAGTCGTTTGTGCTCGACCGCGACGCCGACCTGTACGGGCGGATGGCCCGAGTGGAGTTCGTGGGCAAGGTTCGCGACATGGTCAAGTTTGACTCCGTTGAGGAATTACTTGAGCACATGGCGCGCGATGTGGACACCACCCGCGATATTCTCGGTGCATGACCACGAAGCTGATCCTGGACCTTGACACCGGCATCGACGATGCCCTGGCACTGGCGTACGCACTCGCGTCGCCCGAAGTAGAACTCATCGGCGTGACCTGCACCTACGGCAACGTGGTTGTCGAGGATTCAGTGCGCAACACCCTTGCCATCTTGGAGCTGTTTGGCCGCACAGACATTCCGGTGTTCGCAGGCCCAGACCACGCGCGCGCGAAGGACTCCTTCGAGGTCCAGGAGATCTCCGCGTTCATCCACGGCAAAAATGGCATTGGCGAGGTGGAGATCCCTGATCCGACGCGTCAGGTGGAATCGACGTCTGCGGTGGACTTCCTCGTCGAGTCGGTTACGGCGTACGGCGATGACCTCATCATCGTGCCCACCGGGCCGTCAACCACGATCGCGGCAGCGGTCGAGGCATCCAACGTGTTCCGTGAAAATGCCAACATCGTGATGATGGGCGGCGCGCTCACCGTCCCAGGCAACGTCACCGCCTGGTCCGAAGCGAACATCAACCAGGACCCCGAAGCAACCGACCTGCTGTTCCGCCAGCTGCGCAACGTCACCATGATCGGTCTCGACGTCACGCTACAAACACTGTTGACCACCAAAGAAACCGCGACGTGGGCCGAATTGGGCACCACCGGTGGCACATTCCTGGCCGACATCACGAACTACTACATCAACGCCTACAAGACCACCTCGCCGCACCTCGGCGGCTGCGGCCTGCACGACCCGCTCGCCGTAGCCGTGGCCATCCAGCCTGAGTTGGTGGACACGCTTGGCATCAACATGAAGGTGGACACCGAGGGCGAGACGCGTGGGCGCACGATTGGCGACGAAACCCGCCTGAACGACCCCGACAAGTGCGCAGCAGTGGCTGTACGGGTAGATACTGCAGGTTTCCTCGAAGAGTTCATGCGTCGATTGACGGGTTTGGCCCAGTCCACCCCTGTCGTGTAACCTTTTCGAGGTCTTGCGCCAGCCGACTGTGGTTCGCGGCAGTCATGGAGCAGCACAGACTTTTTCCGTAGAACGCGAACTGAAACAAACAAGGAGTACCTCATGGCACTGTCCACTGAGAAGAAGGCCGAAATCCTCAAGGAGTACGGCATCCACGAGACCGACACCGGTTCCACCGAGGCACAGGTTGCGCTGCTGACCGAGCGCATCAACAACCTGACCGAGCACCTCAAGGACCACCAGCACGACCACCACTCTCGTCGTGGCCTGCTGCTGCTCGTCGGTCGTCGTCGTGGTCTGCTGAAGTACCTGCGCGAGAACAATGTTGATCGCTACCGTGATCTCATTGCCCGTCTGGGTCTTCGTCGCTAAGCAATAGCGCAAAAAATAACGCCTCACCTGCGCGGTGGGGCGTTTTTTGCTATTATTGCTGGCCGTTGCAAGAACACCTATGACATGGCGGCACCGATGATCGCCAACACGCCTTCGAAGGAGAGGGATCTTTTGCGCAACTTTAAGCCAAACAACTCGTTTGATGTCCACGTCGATGAAGATTTCGGCGTCACCGAAGCGGTTGCCACGCTGGATAACGGCGACTTCGGCACCCGCACCATTCGTTTCGAGACCGGCCAGCTCGCGCGCCAGGCCGACGGTTCCGTCACCACGTACCTCGACGAAGAGACCATGATGCTGGCCACCACCACCGCATCCAACCAGCCGCGCGAAGGATTCGACTTCTTCCCGCTGACCGTCGACGTTGAAGAGCGCATGTACGCCGCGGGCAAGATCCCGGGTTCGTTCTTCCGTCGCGAGGGCCGCCCGTCCACCCAGGCGATCCTGGCGTGCCGTCTGATCGACCGCCCGCTGCGCCCGACCTTTGTTAAGGGCCTGCGCAACGAGGTTCAGGTTGTCATCACGGTGCTGTCGCAGCACCCGGAGGAGTACTACGACGTTGTCGCGATCAACGGCGCGTCCGCCGCGACGCAGCTTTCCGGCCTGCCGGTGTCCGGACCGGTTGGTGGCGTGCGCATGGCACTGCTTGCCGACGATAAGCACCCCGAGGGCCAGTGGGTCGCATTCCCGAACTATGAGCAGCACGAGCGTTGCCTGTTCGAAATGGTCGTTGCTGGCCGCATGGTTGAGCGTAAGCGTGGCCGCAAGACCGAGGAAGATGTCGCCATCATGATGGTGGAGGCAGGCGCCGGCGTGAACGTGGTCGAGCAGATCAAGAAGGGCTACCCAGCCCCGACTGAGAAGACCGTTGCAGAAGGCCTCGAGGCAGCCAAGCCTTACATCGAGACCCTGTGCCGTGCGCAGCGTGCGCTTACCAGCGAGGTTTCCACCGAGCAGAAGGAATTCCCGCTCTTCCCGGCGTACTCCGAGAAGGTGTTCAAGGCCGTTGAGAAGAAGGCCGCGAAGAAGCTGGCCAAGCTGATGACCATTGCATCGAAGGCTGAGCGTGAGAACGCCACCAACGAGTACATGGAAGACATCGAGGAAGATCTGTTCGACTCCTTCGATATCGACGATGACGAGCGCGAGGAGCGCGACGCAGCATCGAAGGAAATCCGCGCCGCGTACAACGCACTGCAGAAGCAGATCGTGCGCGAGAAAATCCTCACCGAGGGCTTCCGTATCGACGGCCGCGGCGTGACCGATATCCGCGACCTCGGCGTCGAGGTGGAGCTCATCCCGCGTGCCCACGGCTCTGCGTTGTTCGAGCGTGGCGAGACCCAGATTCTCGGCGTGACCACCCTGGACATGCTGAAGATGGAGCAGCACCTCGACTCGCTGCACCCGGAAGAGTCCAAGCGCTACATCCACCACTACAACTTCCCGCCGTACTCCACTGGTGAAACCGGACGCGTCGGCTCTCCGAAGCGCCGCGAAATCGGCCACGGTGCGCTCGCCGAGCGTGCCCTTGAGCCGGTGATCCCGTCGCGTGAGGCGTTCCCGTACACGATCCGTCAGGTTTCCGAGGCGCTCGGTTCTAACGGCTCGACCTCGATGGGCTCCGTGTGTGCTTCCACGCTGTCGCTGTACAACGCTGGTGTGCCGCTGGCAGCACCGGTTGCGGGTATCGCGATGGGTCTGGTCTCCGGCGAGGTCAACGGTGAAACCGAATACGTTGCGTTGACCGACATCCTCGGTGCCGAAGACGCGTTCGGCGACATGGACTTTAAGGTCGCCGGTACCCGCGAGTTCATCACCGCCCTGCAGCTAGACACCAAGCTCGACGGCATTCCGTCCAGCGTTCTTGCAGATGCGCTGAACCAGGCCCGCGACGCCCGCGAGGCCATCCTGGACACCATGGCTGAGGTCATCGACGGCCCGGACGAGATGAACCCGCTCGCACCGAAGATCACCACTGTGAAGATCCCGGTATCCAAGATCGGCGAGCTGATCGGCCCGAAGGGCAAGACCATCAACCAGATCACCGAGGACACCGGCGCAGACATCTCCATCGAGGACGATGGCACCGTGTTCGTCTCCGCCACCTCCGGTGAGGCTGCCGACGCCGCGATTGAGAAGGTCAATGCGATCGCGAACCCGCAGATGCCGAAGGTGGGCGAGCGCTACCTTGGCACCGTGGTCAAGACCGTGGCGTTCGGCGCGTTCGTGTCCATCACCCCGGGCACCGATGGCCTGATCCACATCTCCAACCTGGGTGGTAACACCCGTGTGGAGAAGGTCGAGGACGTCATCAACGTCGGCGACAAGGTCGAGGTTGAGATCCGCGACATCGACAACCGTGGCAAGATCTCGCTTGTCCCGGTGGAGGATAACGCGTAGTTTTTCGCAAACATCATGGGCGCTTCCCAGTTGGGGAAGCGCCCGTTTTGTCTTGCTAGGGCAGAAGACGCAACCTTTTGCCAAGCGCCAGCGCCGAGGTCATGAGCGGGCCGTAGAGCCGCTTCGGCATCGCGTGTGGGCCGCGCATAGACACGATGCGTTGCTGTGCGATGTTTTTCACCTCGGTGTACTTGGTCATCCCGTCGCGTCCGTGGCGCCGGCCCATCCCGGATTCCTTTACCCCGCCCAGCGGGGTTGCCATCGAGCCCCATGTAGCGGCGTAGCCGTCGTTGATCGTCACGCTGCCGGCTTCAACGCGGCGCGCGATCTCCCAGGCGGTGTGCGGGGATGCAAACACGGAGGCGTTAAGTCCGTAGGGGAGGGCGTTTGCCAGATCGATCGCCTCATCGACGCTGCCCACACGCTGGACATACACGACGGGGCCGAACACCTCTTCCTCACGCAGGTTCGCGTCAGCGGGTAGGTCTGCGAGAACGGTAGGCGCGAAGTGGAGAGGACCAACATCTGGGCGAGGTGTGCCACCGGTGACCACCCGTGCACCCTTCGCTACGGCGTCGTCGACGTAGGTCTGCACCCGTTTGAGCTGGGTGTCGTCGATAAGCGAGCCCATGTCATAGTCCCAGTTCAGTCCCTTGCCCAAGGTGAGTGATTCGGTGGAGTGGGTGAACGCGTGCAGGAAGTCGTCGTAAATGTCTGTGTGGACGTAGATGCGTTCGATGGACACACACAACTGACCCGCGTTGGAGAAGCACGCGATAGCCATCGTGCGCGCGTGCTTTTGCACGTCGACGTCCGGCGCGACGATCATCGCGTTTTTGCCGCCGAGTTCCGCGGAATAGCCGATGAGCCGTTCGCCGGCAGTGCGGCCCAGTTTCTTGCCGGTGGCGGTGGAGCCGGTGAACATCAGGTAGTCGCACCGCTCGGCTATCGCACCGCCGACTTTTTGGCCGGAGCCTGTCACGACTTGGAACACGTCCGCTGGAAGGCCAGCTTCCACGAGCAGTTGCTTGACGACGAGACACGAAAACGGCGTCTTCGAATCCGGCTTCGCCACTACAGCGTTGCCAGCGATAAGAGCCGGGATGGCATCAGAAATAGCCAGGGAAAGCGGGTAGTTCCACGGACTGATCTGGCCGACAACACCGACGGGGATGCGTTGCTCCCGCGCACGGGTCAGCAGAGGTAGAGCACCCGGGCGTCGTTTCTCTGCCAGAAACGTTGCTGCGTTGCGGGCGTAGTACCGGGCATTATTGAGCACGTCGAGCACTTCGTCGAACGCTGCCGTTCGGTCCTTGCCGGTCTCGAGCTGCACGATGTCCGCCAGCACGTCGCGGTGCCGGTAGACCAGCGAATGGAACGCGTCGAACACCGCGGTGCGATCCGCCAGGCTGCGCTCCGCCCACGCACGCTGCGCCACACGGGCGCGGCGAAACGCCTCATCCACGTCGTCTGTGGTGCCTGCGGGGACGGTGCCGAGGGGCTCGTCGATAAGCGGAGATGCGACGGAGATCACCTCGCCGCCGTGGTTCGTCGTCAGGGCGACGAGCTCGCTCTGAAGGTGTGCGGGCAGTGGTTGTTCGCGGAGACGTTTTGGCAGCATAACGCCGATGCTAGACGGGGCAACCGCCGGACGTTGCGTCTTGGCCCTTCGGAGAGTACGGGGTGATCAGTTTCGGTTCCTTGTACTTGCCGGAGATCATGCCGTTTTTGATCATCAGCGAGCGCCCTGGCTCCATGTAGCGCTTGTCCTCGGGCAGGATTTTGAACACACCGCGGATAAACCTTGCGATTCGGTTGAAGCGGCGCTGGTCGCGGTGCGTCCACTCAAGGTCGAGGATCTGGCGCTCCTTGTCGTTGAGCGTGCCAACAGTCAGCCAAATCACGCTGCGCATGATCGGCTTCCAGATGACCTTCCACACAGCCTCGGGGACACCATCCGGTGCCTTCACCGGTTCGACTCGGGCGGTACGCAGCGCGAAATCGACGGTATCGTTGCGCTCAAGCACGGTGTCTTCCATCTCTTCGATGTAGGCGATCAGGTCGTCGTAGTTGTCAATGACAGGGCGCTCGGACAGGCCGTACAAGTCCCACCAGGTCACGCCTTCGCGCACGATCTGGTCTTTCTCCGCGTGGGTAAACGGGGTCCCGAACAGTTCCTGAGCGAGGATGACACGGTAGACGAATGTTGCGTGTGCCCACCAGTAGGTTTCTGGGTTGAGCGAGTGGTAGCGCTTGCCGTCGCGGAGCTTGCCCTTGATATCTACGTGGTAATCGCGGATTTGTTTACCGATCACGTCCTGGTCGTCGTAAATCGACGCGATGATTTGCGGGGTGGAGCGCTCGAGGCGTGCGAAGGGCTCCTCGAAAAACTTCGAGTGGTCCAGCAGTGACTGGCCGATGGCTGGGTGCATATTCTGCAGCACGCCGGTGTAGCCGCGCAGGAGTTGAATGCGGTTGTCGGCGCCCCATTTCCACAGCAGCGAGTCAGGGCCGAGCGGTGCGCGTTTTACGTCGCGCTTACCGGTTTTGACACTGCCGTCGAGCAGGTCGTCGAAGTTATCTGATGGCTGTGGCTTTGGCATGGTGTGAAGCGTAACGCAATCACGCTGTATCTTGACCTGTCTCACTGGAAGTTTCTTCCGAATCGTCACGATGGCCGAGCAATTCTTCGCGACGATTCCACGTAAACAATCCGGCAAGCGGCGAGATACCGAAAAGCAGGCCCCAGCGGCGCTTGGCGTCGTCGTCAAGATCGCTGCGCTGAATCTCGCGCAACTTGCGCCACAAGACGAACAACCCAAGGACACTCACCCCGATGACGAAGGCGAGCCCAAGCCACGATGTGGCGTTCATTACTTCTGAAAGTCCACGACGATGCGGGTCGGGTTTTCAAGCACGCTGAGCTTGTACGGGCGCTGCTTGTCCAAACCGACAACGTACTGGGCGTCCGCTTCGAACACGCCGCCGTCCGCGATCTCCGTGATGCTGCCGGCCGCCACGCCGGCAGGGCTGGACTTAGCCAAGACTGCCTCATCTGCAGACATACTTAGCGGCACACCCTGGATGATCAGCGTGAAGTACGCATTACCGGCGGGTTTCAGTGGGAAGCCGGAAGCCTGCTGGCGCGGGTCGGTGTCGTACCCGGCGATCACGCTCGGCGAACCGGTGCCAGACAGTTCCACTACGAGGCGGTCGTATCCCTCGTGCGAACCAGCACGCACGTCTTCGACCATCATCTCGGCGAGTTGCTCGGACTGGATGTGTGTGTCTTCGAGCGAGAACCCATCTTTGGTGGGGGGCTCTACGGGGGCAGCTGCTGCGGCAGGGGAGACATCAGTGGTCGTCGCCGCTTCGCTCGAGGTAGCGGTCGTGCTCTGCGACGTTGGTGCTGTAACGGTGGCGTCGGTATTGGAATCAGTGCCGGTGTCGTTGTCCGCAGAGCACGCGCCGAGCAGCAGCGCCGCAATGGCACCCGGGATAAGTAGTGTCGTGTGGCGTTTCATAGTCGCCCAGCTTAGGTGGCGCTACCATTGCGGGCGAGCGAAAGAAAGGATGCACATGATCAAGGTTGGAGTGCTTGGCGCACAGGGCAAGGTCGGCTCGGCAGTCGTCGCCGGGGTGAAGAAGGCGGACGATCTCGAGCTGGCGGTGGAGATCAACAAGGGGGACTCGCTACAAACGCTTGTCGACGAAGGCGTCGACGTCATCGTCGATTTCACCACCCCGAACGCGGTGATGGACAACCTGGAGTTCTGCATTAACAACGGCATCCACTGCGTTGTTGGCACGACTGGCTTCGACGATGCCCGCTACCAGCAGGTCCGCGACTGGTGCGCCGCCAACGAGGGAGTCGGCGTGCTCATCGCTCCGAACTTCGCCATCTCTGCGGTACTCACCATGGCGTTTGCCCGCCAGGCGGCGCCATTCTTCGAGTCGGCGGAGGTCGTCGAGTTCCACCACCCGAACAAACTCGACGCGCCGAGCGGCACCGCAGTCAAGACAGCGCAGGGGATTGCACAGGCCCGCAAGGAAGCCGGTATGGACGCGATGCCGGACGCGACCGAGCAAGCACTCGACGGCTCCCGCGGCGCCGATGTCGACGGTGTGCCTGTCCACGCGGTACGCATGCAGGGCATGGTCGCGCACGAAGAGGTCATTTTCGGCACCACCGATCAGTCACTGACCATCCGTCAGGACTCTTACGGCCGTGAATCCTTCGTCCCAGGTGTTTTGACTGGTGTGCGCGAAGTGGCCAACCGCCCGGGCCTGACGATCGGCCTCGACGAGTACCTCGGGCTCTAAATGCGTGCCGAACTCGTCGCCGCAACCGCCCTGCGCAACACCCGCCCCGCAGGCGGCACCGATGTCACCGACGCAGAGGCGGTTATCGCGCACGCCGCAATGTCGTCCCACGACGCCGAAACAGTGCTGCGCAGGCTTATCGACGACGACCGCACCGACCTTCTCGCCCACGCCAGCGCCACCCTCCACGTGTACGGGGTATCGCGCGCCGCGGCAGAAATCATCCATGCACACCCCGGTTTCGCGGTGAGCCTGCGTGACGACGACGGCGCGGTCGTCCCACACCTCATCGCGGAAGACGAGGACCTCGTCAACCTGTTTGACACCGCCATCGAACACATTGCATTCATCCGCCAAGAACTCCTCGACGGCCTCGAGCACGTGCTTGTCGACGACCCCAACCTGCTCTCTCGGCGCAAACGAGCCGCCGAAGCAGCACGCTTGCTTCAGCCCTTAGCCACCGCAACGCAACTGGTAATCACAGGGTCGTACGGGGCGTGGCGTGGTTTCGTCGAGAAGCACAGCGGAAAATATGAAGACAAAGAAATCAGAATGATCGCACGCGCGTGCCTCGATGTGCTCCAGCCGGAAGCGCCCTTGGTGTTTGAAGATTTGGCGGCAGGGGAACGTCGATAAGCACATACGTGTCAATAGGAGGTATTCTTCTTGCTCATGGGCTCATCATGCAAAGTTGATACAGGTGCCAACACATTCGGCACCGTCTGCGTCGCCATGGTTACGCCGTTTGATTCCGACGGCAACCTCGACCTCGCCGCAGGACGTCGGCTTGCTGCCCACCTTGTAGAAAACGGAATCGACACACTCGTCCTCGCCGGAACCACCGGCGAATCCCCAACAACCAGCGCAGAAGAAAAAGTTGAGCTGCTCAAAGCAGTGCGCGAAGAAGTTGGCACCAACGCAAAAATCGTCGCAGGCGCCGGCTCCAACAACACCCGCCACGCAGTCACGCTGGCACAACAAGCTGCAGACGCGGGCGCAGACGCCCTGCTCGCAGTCACCCCGTACTACTCCAAGCCCTCACAGGCCGGAGTAGTCGCGCACTTCAAAGCAATCGCAGCCGCAACCGACCTACCCGTCTGCCTCTACGACATCCCGGGACGCTCCGGGATCCCCATCACTGCCGAATCGATCCGCGAACTCGCTGAGGTCGACAACATTCAGGCAATGAAAGACGCCCGCGGCGACCTCTTCGAAGCCGCAGGGCTCATCCAAGAGACAGGCCTGGCGTGGTACTCAGGCGACGACCCGCTCAACCTGCCCTGGCTCACACTCGGCGCAACCGGAGTTATCTCCGTCGTCGGACACGCAGCACCACAAGCGCTGCGGGGACTCGTGGACGCATTCGAGGCTGGCGACCTCACCCGCGCACGGGAAATCAACGCCAACGTACTCAACGTCCTCGCACGGCAGCAGGCCGAGCTGGGTGGCGTGACATTTGCAAAAGCAGCTCTGCGACTGCAGGGCATCGAAGTGGGAGACCCGCGCCTGCCTGTCGCACCAGCGACAGCCGATCAGGTCAAGCGGCTCCAAGAAGATATGAAACAGGCTGGAGTCCTATAAATATGAACGAACCCCGCAACCGCGCCCGTAAGGTGACGCGCAAGGCAGGACCCCCGGAACCGGCTGATCAACAGCCGGTCTTCCAAGCTCCGGAGACCCCGGACACAAACGCACAGAAGAACACCGCCGATAATGGCGGTGACGCGGGCCGTGATGGCGGTCGCGACGGTGGTCGCAATGGCGGCGAAAGGCCGCGCGGCAACCGTGGTGGCAACGGCAATGGCGGCAACGGTGGTGGCGGCAACGGTGGTGGCAGCAGCCGAAACCGTCGCCGTGGCCGTGGTCGCGGTGGCAACCAGGGCGGCGGTCGTCGCAACCCGGTGAAGGGAATGCAAGGCGCCGACCTGACCAAGCGCTTGCCAGCCCCGCCGAAACTGGCCAAGGACACCCTGCGTATCTACGCACTTGGTGGCATTTCCGAAATCGGCCGCAACATGACGGTCTTCGAATACAACGGCCGTCTGCTTATCGTGGACTGTGGCGTGCTGTTCCCGAACTCCGACGAGCCGGGCGTGGACCTGGTCCTGCCGGACTTCGGCCCGATTGAGAACAAGCTGGACAAGATCGACGCGCTCATCGTCACCCACGGCCACGAAGACCACATCGGTGCGATCCCGTGGCTGCTGAAGCTGCGCCACGACATCCCGATCTACTCGTCCAAGTTCACCAATGCCCTGATCAAGGCAAAGACGCAGGAGCACCGCCAGCGTCCGAAGCTCAACGACGTGAACAAGGACTCCGAGGTCACCGTCGGCCCGTTCCGCCTGCGCTTCTGGCACGTCAACCACTCCATTCCGGAGTGCCTCGGCGTGTCCATCAAGACCGGTGCCGGCCACGTCGTGATGACCGGCGACGTCAAGGTTGACCAGACCCCGTACGACGGCAAGCCGACCGACCTGCCAGCCCTGTCGCGTCTTGGCGACGAGGGCATCGACCTGTTCATGTGTGACTCCACCAACGCCACCATCCCGGGCATCTCCGCCTCGGAGGCGGGTATTGAGGAGACGCTGATCCGCCTCGTCGGTAATGCTCGCCAGCGCGTTGTCATTGCCTCGTTCGCCTCCAACGTTGCACGTGTGCAGATGGCGGTCAACGCCGCTGTGGCCAACAACCGCAAGGTTGCCTTCAACGGCCGATCCATGCTCCGCAACATGGAGATTGCGGAGAAGATGAACCTGCTCAAGGCTCCGAAGGGCACGATCATTCCGATCGAAGAAGCCGCGAAGATGGCCCCGCATAAGACGGTACTGATCACTACGGGTACGCAGGGTGAGCCGATGGCGGCACTGTCGCGCATGTCTCGCCGCGAGCACCGTCAGATCACCATCCACGACGGCGACACGATCATCCTGTCGTCCTCGCTCATTCCGGGCAACGAGGAGGCCGTGTTTGCGGTGATTAACAACCTCGCCCAGATCGGTGCGAACGTGATCACCAACGCTGAAGCGCACGTTCACGCGTCCGGCCACGGCTACGCTGGCGAGCTGCTTGCGCTGTACAACGCTGCACGCCCGCGCAACGCCATGCCGGTGCACGGCGAATGGCGTCACATGCGCGCGAACAAGGAGCTCGCGATCTCTACTGGTGTGAAGCCGAACAACACGGCGCTTGCCCAGAATGGTGTTGTCGTCGATATGCACAAGGGCAACATCAAGGTTGCCGGCCAGTACCAGGTGGGCCAGCTCTACGTCGACGGCGTGACCATGGGTGACGTCGACCCGGACGTGCTCGCCGATCGTACGTCGCTGGCATCCGGCGGTGTCGTGTCGATTACCTGCGTTATCGACGACGCCACCGGTCGTCTCCTCGAAGCACCTCGCGTATCGACGACCGGCTACTCCGACGATGACCGCGACTTCAACAAGAAGGTCGTCGAGGGGGTCGAAGCCGTCATGGGTGACCTCGCCGCGGAAGGCGAGAACGATCCGTTCCGCATGGTGCAGCAGATCCGCCGCAAGGTCTCGCGCGCGATCGAGCAGAACTACAAGCGTCAGCCTGTGATCCTGCCGACCGTTGTGCCGATGTCGTCCGACAACCACATCGCGACTGAGGAGGAAATCGCCGCTACCCGCGAGTCCCGCTAGTTCGCTGCGTTAACCCCCAAATCGGGGTCTGGCCGTAACGCCGGGCCCCGATTTTGCTATTTCAGAGGTATGAAAAAGTCACTCGTAGCACTCACCGCCACCGCGACCCTTCTCACAGCCACGCCTGCACTTGCCGACGAGCGAGCACATCCGCTGCCGGAGGGGACACCGGTTCCGTACGATCCGGGCTACACCGGATACTGGATGAGCCACGACGTTGTGCGCCCTGGTGATCAGGACTACTACTCGGCTAATAACGATGCGATTCGCGTGCTGGGTCGTTTCGACGGCGACCAGATCCTGTGCGCACACTACAAAGGTGGCATGCAGGGGTGCTACGTCGAAGGTCAGACGGTCACCGATTTGGGTTACGGCGCGTCGGGTCGGGTCGTGACCACTGACAAGACGTGGGCGATGTTCGCACCTGTACTCCGAGTGTTCATCAATATCGAGCAGAATCTCTTTAGCGTGTTCCGGAGCGCGCAGCTGCTCTAAAAGCTCGTGGCTATGCTCGTTGGCATGTCTTTTGCACAACGAGAACGCTCACGTCTGGCCGAGTTGTTCCTTGAGGTAGGCCCTGATGCGCCCACCTTGAACGAAGGGTGGAACACCTTCGACTTGGCCGCACACCTGCTGATCCGCGAGTCGAAGCCCTTGGCGTTGCCGGGCATGTTCGTGGACGCACTGTCGGGTATGACGGAGAAGGAAACCTCAAAGGTGAAGGCCCGCCCATACACCGAGGTGGTGAACGAGTGGGCGGCCGGCCCGCCGGTGTGGATCAAGCCGTTCGATGCTGCAATGAACACTGCCGAGCACTTTATTCACCACGAGGATGTGCGCCGGGGTGGGGGAGAGGTGCGCCCGCGCGAGTTCTCCCGTGTGGTGAATGCGCAACTGTTGGCGCTGGCGAAGCGCTTTGGCGCAATGACGCTTCGGAAGGCTCAAGCGCCCGTGATTCTGACACCGCCGGACCTGCCGCCGGTGACTCTCGGGGATAAGGCAGGGGTGGCACAGCGTGGCGACGACGTCGTGCGCGTCAGCGGAGCACCCGGCGAATTGCTGTTGTGGGTATCGGGTCGCAACGCTGCGGAGATTGAACTGACCGGCGCATTGGAAGCGCTCGATGGTCTGGATGTCAAGATGTAACGCTTGACACCGTGCCTCTGGTGTGGCGTATGGGGAAAATGTGACTTAAGGCGTTAGAGTTACACCCATGTCTGTCAAAAACACCGCACCGCGTAACTCGCGGTCTTCTTCACGCCGCTCGGCGGACGGCACCCGCTACGGCGGGCCGGTGTCGATGACACACCCGCCGACCTCTTCCACCGTGGCCGCCGACACTGCCGATGAGCGCGTCGGCTCTGCGTACAAAGTGGTCGGTAGTTCCCTCGGCGCCGCAGCCCGCGGCGTCGGTTCGTTTCTCCGGCGCGAGCCGCGCCACCATGAGCAGGAAGAAGAGAATCTGAGTACCTCACGCCGTCGCCCGCGACGCGACCAGTACGACGACCACGACGAGCTCGAACAGCGTGACGACGACCCCACGCCGCGTTCCAGCACCTTCGAGCACCACGCCGACGCATGGGGTCTTGTACTTATCGGCCTCGCGGCCGTCATCGGCGGCTCAGTGTGGTTCGATGTTGCGGGCCCGGTCGGGGATTTGATCTCCACCGGCACCCATTGGTTGATCGGTGCGGGTGCGCTGATCCTGCCGGTCGTGCTCGTCGGCGTCGCTATTGCGCTCATGCTTAACGTGCGCGCGAGCGACGAGGTTCGCGCACGCGCCGCTCTGGGCTTCAGCATCATCGCAGTGGCGATGCTTGGCCTCATCCACGTGTTTGCCGGCAACCCTTCGGCATGGGAAGACCGCAGGATCGCTGGCGGCGCGATCGGTGCCTTCACCGGTGGTTTGCTCGCTGCTGGTTTTTCCTCGTTCGTTGCCGTGCCGCTGCTGGGCTTGATCGTGCTGTACGGTGCGCTCAAAGCGACAGGTATTACGGTGCGCGAGGCCTACGACTACGTCAAGGGCCTCGTTACCGGCATGCTCAACGCAGAAGACGATGAGGACGACGACCCGTACTCGCACGTCGACGCAGACCTCGATGACATTGCAGAAGGCCGCGACCGCCCACGCCCACGCGCGTCGCGTCCAGCGCCACGTCTGATGCCCCGTCCGCGCCGCCCGCGCACGCCGATGGAGAGTTACCCCACCAACGAGGACGAAGACGACGACCTGTTCGACTTTGCGGACGACCTCAACGACACCGACGACACCTCCGAACCAGAACCAGAACCGGAGGCGACCACGGTCGTTCCTCGTCCGAAGCGTCGCCCTGCACCGACGCCAGCGCCGGCACCAGCGCAGACGACCCGCGCCGACAACAACCCCAACGAGACGAAGGTGTTGGAGCGCCCGGAAGAGACGTCGGATCGTCGACAAGCAGTGGCCCCCGATGCCGTCGAGACCTCGCGCGAGCAGATGGCGAAAGCCATCGCCGCACGCTCCGGCATCGACGCCTCCAAAATCCCTGCAACCACCCCAAAGTCCGAAACCCAACCACCGGCACCGAAGCAGGTACGCAAGATCCCGCAGGGCGACTACACCCTGCCCTCAACCGACCTGCTCATCCCCGGCAACCCGCCGAAGACGCGCACCGAAGCCAACGACCGCATGATCGAAGCCATCACCGATGTCTTCGAAGAATTCAACGTCAACGCACAAGTCACCGGCTTCTCCCGCGGCCCGACAGTGACCCGTTACGAGGTCGAACTTGGCCCAGGTGTGAAGGTCTCCAAGATCACCAACCTGCAGTCCAACCTCGCCTATGCGGTGGCCACCGACAACGTCCGCCTGCTCACCCCGATCCCCGGCAAATCCGCCGTCGGCATCGAGGTACCCAACGCTGACCGCGAAATGGTGCGCCTGCGCGACGTGCTCGACGCACCGAACGTGGCGTCGCAGGACGATCCGATGCTCATCGGTCTGGGCAAGGACATCGAAGGCGACTTCATCGCGTCGTCGGTACAGAAGATGCCGCACCTGCTGGTTGCGGGTTCGACGGGTTCCGGTAAGTCAGCGTTCGTGAACTCCATGCTCATCTCGTTGCTCACGCGCGCCACCCCTGAGGAGGTCCGCCTCATCCTGGTGGACCCGAAGATGGTGGAACTGACCCCGTACGAGGGCATCCCGCACCTGATCACGCCGATTATCACTCAGCCGAAGAAGGCGGCCGCAGCCTTGCAGTGGTTGGTGGAGGAGATGGAGCAGCGCTATATGGACATGAAGTCCGCGCGCGTGCGCCATATCAAGGACTTCAACCGCAAGGTGCGCTCTGGTGAGCTGACGGCCCCTCCGGGGTCGGAGCGTGAGATGCGTCCGTACCCGTTCATCGTGTGTGTTGTCGACGAGTTGGCAGACCTGATGATGACGGCGCCGAAGGAAATCGAGGACTCGATCGTTCGTATCACGCAGAAGGCGCGTGCGGCCGGTATCCACTTGGTGCTTGCGACCCAGCGTCCGTCCGTGGATGTGGTGACTGGTCTGATTAAGACGAACGTGCCGTCGCGTCTTGCGTTTGCGACCTCGTCGTTGACGGACTCTCGCGTGATCCTCGACCAGGGCGGTGCCGAGAGGCTCATCGGTATGGGTGATGGTTTGTTCATCCCGCAGGGTGCCGGCAAGCCGCAGCGTATGCAGGGCGCGTTCGTTTCGGACGAGGAGATCCAGGCGGTTGTCGACGCTGCGAAGTCCCAACAGGACGAACCCGACTACGTTGAGGGCGTCACGGAGGATAAGCAGGCGGAAGCCAAGGTCATTGACGACGACATCGGTAAGGACATGGACGACCTCCTCGAGGCCGTCGAGCTGGTGGTGACCTCCCAGCTGGGTTCGACGTCGATGCTGCAGCGCAAGTTGCGTATCGGTTTCGCCAAGGCTGGCCGCCTGATGGACCTGATGGAATCTCGCGGCGTGGTCGGCCCGTCTGAGGGGTCGAAGGCTCGCGAGGTGTTGGTCAAGCCGGAGGAGTTGGAGACGATCATCTGGATGATCAAGGGCGCCGATCCGGCTGAGGCACCCAAGGACGTCATGCTTGACGACGACACCACCACCGACGGCCCTGACTCTGGCAGTGACACTGGCGGCACCGACGGCGACACCCGCACCGTCACCGCCACGTACAACCCCACTGGGGGAGCCTTCTAGCCTGTCTGAGGGCATGTCGAATAACCCGCCGTGTGCGGGTTTTCGTCGCTAAGTAGCCGCTAGCCGAAGAGTTGCTGCATTGCCCCCGCTTCGGTCACGGGAACCGGCACACCACTTGGCGAGACCCATGTCGGGGTGCCGTTGATGATTTCGATGCGCCCTCGACTGGTGTGCCAAGGGTCGTCGTCGTTGACCCGGTTGTGGTAGCTGCACAGGGGTGCGAGGTTATCCATGTTGGTTTCGCCGCCGTGCTTCCAGGCCGTGATGTGGTGAATCTCGCACGAGTCAGCTCCATGACGGCAAGAGGGGAAGGGACAACGAGGCATGAGCAGGCGTGCGAGGTCGCGCTGCTTTTGGTTGGCGAAGCGCTGTGTCCGGTAGAGGTTCACCGCCCCGGCTTGCGGGTGGAACAGGGCGATTTCGCCGAAGGTGAGATTGAGGTACTCGGCTCCGGTCATGGTGGTGCCGTCGGTAAGTACGAGGGTCACATCCTCGCCGTCGCCGGAGAGGATCTGGATGTGCTCAGGTAGCGGTGCGAGCACTATAGGGCGGGGAGCGGCGTGTGGGATGGAGGTGCCGTCGCGAAGCAGTGAGAGAAAGGCGTCAAGCATCTGCGGTGCCGCGGGCCGTGAGCTGTCCACGTGCTGGCGCAGGGCGTGCTCGAGATCCGCGATGTCTCGCTCGGAGGCGGTGACCCTCATCGTCCGCATCCCAAGGGTGGAGCAGGAGAACGTGACCTGTGCCTTCGGCATCCTCGGCGCCGTTGGTGGGATGAGGTCTTTTGCAGCCTGGCGCAGTGTGGCGAAGCTGCCGTGGACGGCGAGGAGCTTGTGGCGCACGCGCCAACGTTCGCCCTCATCGTCGATTGCAGTCAGCCGGTTCTCGATGTACGACAGCCGGTCCAAGTCGAACGCGCCAGCGCGGGCCGCCTCAAGGGCTCGGCGCTGCTGCTTGGTCCACTTTGTGGCGCCGAAGTAGACGTCGTGGATGCGGCCCCAGGCGGTCACGGTTGCTGGCCGGCAGCGGCTGGCAAGTGCGGCTGCACGGTTGAAGCCTTGCAGGCTATCCACCGTGGGCAGGTCTGCGAGGAAGGTTTCAAATGGGCTCATGCCTCGCACGTTAAACCAGTTGCGCAATGCCCGGCAGGGCCCTTGTGGATAACCGCGTTGACACATCAACAAACTGGGGTGGTTATCCACATTCGCGACACCAAAAAAGTGTGTGTATTGTGTTACCCACTTGGAGGGGAGTACCCCGGAAGTGTTCTGGATCGTCAACACGGTGTCGTCGAAAAGTGATGGCCCCGGTCCGAACAGCCCACTTGGGTGGGGGAGACCTCCGGTCGTTTCTGCTACCGGAGGATTAAACGCATGCATGTGCCGTTAAGTATTTGGCTGATCACCTCTGCGGTGATCCTGGGATTTTTCATCTTTGACTTCGTCTCGCACGTGCGTACCCCGCACGAGCCGACGATGAAGGAATCGGGCGGCTGGGCCCTGTTCTACATGACCATGGCCTGCATTTTCGGCGGGATCGTGTGGTGGCTGTGGGACGGCGAACACGGCATGCAGTTCTTCACTGGCTATATCACTGAGCTGTCGCTGTCGGTAGATAACTTGTTCGTGTTCGCGCTGATCATGGGTGCGTTCAAGATCCCGCGTGCATATCAGCAAAAGGTGTTGCTGATCGGCATCGTGATCGCGCTGATCTGCCGTCTCGTATTCATTCTGCTGGGTGCCGTGATCATCGAGGCCTGGTCGGACGTGTTCTACATCTTCGCCGCCTTCCTGATCTACACCGCGATCAAGATGGTGTACGACGAGGTGACGGACCAAGAGGATCCGGATCCGAACGACATGATGGTGGTCAAGACGCTACGCAAGGTTATTCCGGTGACCAGCTCGTACCACGGAGACCGTCTCGTTTCCGCTACCCAGGCCGGCAAGCGCGCGGTTACCCCGCTGTTTGTGGCGCTGCTGTCCATCGGGTTCATCGACGTGATGTTCGCCTTCGACTCCATCCCGGCGATCTACGGCATCACCCAGGAATCCTTCCTCGTGTTCACCGCCAACGCGTTCGCGCTGCTTGGCCTGCGCCAGCTCTACTTCCTGCTCAACGGCCTGCTGGACCGGCTGGTGTACTTGCCGTACGGCCTTGCGGTGGTGCTGGGCTTCATTGGTGTGAAGCTGCTGCTGCACGCGTTGCACGAAAATAACCTGTCGTTCATTAACGGCGGCGAGAATGTGGCTGTTCCGGAGATCGGTACCGTGACGTCGCTGCTGGTCATTGTCGGCGTGCTCATCATTACCGCGGTTGCATCTGTGATCAAGGACTGCGCCGACGTGAAGGCAGGTGTCCGTGATCCGAACGAAAACCAGTACCACATTGATTTCGACGACCACGGCAACCGCCGCAAGGTCGACCGTCACGGACACCATGTTGAGTGGATCGACGACCCGGCGACATCTGGCAAGGGCGATCACACCGCGACGGGATCGCGCGAGACCGCCCACCTCGATGTCGCGCGTGGGGGTAGGAAGGCTTAGCCGAAGATATTCATCACCGGGTTCCACTCCCGGATCTCGCGCGCTGCGAGTGCGCCGGCGGTCGTGTATGGGTCTTGATCCAGCACGGCCGCCGCATCAGCTTCAGTGGCAGTGTCGGGCAGTTGCAGGATGATCAGGGCTTGATTGACGCCGATAAAAGGGCCGGATCCCACGATGCGTCCGAGTGCGAGTTGCGAGGAGATGAATTCGCGGTGGGCGGGGCGGGTGTCGTCGACAAGCGTTTGCTCGCCGTAGGTGTAGGTTGCTGCGAAATACTTCATGGAGGGCAGTCTAGGTGGAACGCGTGAGATGGGTATGGTGGATCGCGTGATGCAAACGGATAAGCCGTCGAATTGGAATCTGCCGAATGTGTTGACGTCTCTGCGGATTCTGTTCATTCCTGTGTTCGCGTGGCTGGTGCTTTCGGAGCGCTGGTGGTGGGCGTTTGGCCTGTTTGTGGCGTTGATGATCACAGACAAGCTTGACGGGGATATTGCTCGTGCGCGGGGGCTGATTACGGATTTCGGCAAGATTGCTGATCCGATCGCGGACAAGGCGTTGATGATTACTGCGCTGGTTACGTTGAATATTGCGGGGCCGTTGCCGGTGTGGGTCACTGTGGTGATCGTGGCTCGTGAGCTGGGGATCACGGTGTGGCGTATGTGGATGTTGCGTCGCGGTCTGGTGGTGCCGGCGTCGAAGGGTGGCAAGGTGAAGACTGTCCTGCAGTCGCTGGCGGTTGGCCTGTACTTGTGTCCGTTGCCCGCATGGGCGGATACGCCGGTGTTTGTGGTGATGTTGCTCGCGGTGGCGGTCACCGTGGTTACGGGTGTGCAGTATTTGGTTGATGCAGGAAAGGCGAACAAATGACGACGGCGCAATTGCTTATCGACGAACTACGTTCCCGGAACCAAACCATCGCTTTTTGCGAGTCGCTGACTGCCGGGCTTGCTGCTGCGACCCTTGCGGACGTGCCGGGTGCTTCCGACGTACTCGTCGGCGGTTTGGTGACGTACTCGGCGGAGCTCAAAACCGAGTTGGCCCACGTTCCGGCCGACCTGATTGAGGAAGAAGGCGTGGTCTCCGCGGCGGTGGCCCGCGAGATGGCGCGCGGTGCTCGTAAGGTGTGCGGGACGGATTGGGCGGTTGCGCTTACTGGCGTCGCAGGGCCCGGTGCGCAAGACGGTATGCCGGCTGGCACGGTGTGGATTGGGCTGGCGGGGCCGAAGTGGACGGCGTCGTCGCAAGCTGCGGAACTGCTCGATTCGGAAGCGGGCCGGTATGCGCTTGTCGATGGACATGCGACCCCTGTCCGAGTCCTCGCAGGGTCGCGGAACGAGATTCGCCGACGCGCGGTCGAAGCGGCCCTGGTTGGTGCGCTGACTGGCGTTCGGGAACAAAACTAGACCACCGATCGTTGGAGCAGCTGATGACAACTACGACTCTGCTTTACGAAGCCCCGGTAGAACTGCCGATTGCATCCGCCCCAGCGCGTGAGCCGCTGTTCCGCGAAGCCCTCGGTATGTCGCTGCGCGCTTTTCGCGCTGATAAGGGCGTAACCCTTCGCACGTTGGCGAAGGAGGCTCGCGTGTCTTCCGGCTACATCTCGGAGCTGGAGCGCGGTCGCAAGGAAGTGTCCTCTGAACTGCTTGCAGCGCTGTGCGAGGCACTGGACACCACGGTGTCTGAGGTGTTGCTGGAAGCGGTGGCGAATATGTCGCTGCATTCCTTCAACGAGGAACTCGCGGTTACCTCTCCGGCGGCTGCGGAAGCGTAACGGAGCTCACCCGACTATTGTGGGTGGAGTTTGACGCACTAACTAATGAAGATGAAAGGTCGCGGTGATTAGCCATGGCGAACCCCTTTTCCAAGTTCTGGAACTACCTGATGGCTCTCTTCGACAACAAGATCGAAGAGAACGCTGACCCGAAGATCCAGATTGAGCAGGCCATCAACGAGGCGCAGCGCCAGCACCAGGCACTGTCGCAGCAGGCTGCCGCGGTGATTGGTAACCAGCGTCAGTTGGAGATGCAGCTCAACCGTCGCCTCGAGGATGTTGAGAAGCTGCAGGCGAATGCCCGCCAGGCGCTCAAGCTTGCTGATAAGGCTCGCGGCGAGGGCAACGCGCAGAAGGCGCAGGAGTACGAAAACGCCGCGGAGGCGTTTGCGGCACAGCTGGTCACCGCTGAGCAGGGTGTGGAGGATACTAAGCAGCTCCACGACCAGGCGCTGCAGCAGGCAGCTCAGGCGAAGCAGGCTGTGGAGCGCAACGCGGCGCACCTGCAGCAGCAGGTTGCTGAGCGCTCGAAGCTCCTGTCGCAGCTGGAGCAGGCGAAGATGCAGGAGAAGGTTTCGGAGACGATGCAGTCGATGAACTCGATTACTGCGTCCGGTCCGAACTTGGATCAGGTTCGTGAGAAGATTGAGCGTCGTTACGCTAACGCGCTTGGTGCCGCCGAGTTGGCGCAGAACTCCATTCAGGGTCGTATGGCTGAGGTTGAGCAGGCCGGTATCCAGATGGCTGGTCACGGCCGCTTGGAGCAGCTGCGTGCGGAGATGGCAGGCGAGCTCACCGCTGGCAAGAAACAGGCGATTGAGCCGGGGCAGTCCGCTACCGACGCTAACGTCAGCGATGATGCGGTTGCGCAGCGCATGCGCGAACTGCGCGGCGAGTAAATCACAACGTCGAAGGCCCGAGGCACATCGCTTCGGGCCTTTTCGCTGCGTGGGGTTAGTCCACGGCGCCGCGCGCCATGAGCGCTTCACCGATCATCTTCGCCCGTCGTACGGAGCGGATGACCAGGGGAGTGCCGAACGCTAGGAGGGAGAAGCCAGCCCCGCGGGCTTTGCGGGCGTCGAGGACTTCGTTCGCGGTCGCGAGTGTCAGCGGAATCAGGCGAATCGTTAATGCGATGGTGAGCGAGATGAGTTCGCCTGTGCGTCCCAACGGTGCGAGTGCTCGGTCGAGGGCGTCAAGGAGTTCCTGGACCGGGGTGGTCAGTGTGAGCAGGTTCGCCGCCGCGATGGTGGCAAGCAGCCCGATGAGTAGCGTCGGCGCCGATTCGACGCCGTTTTGCCACACCATGAACGCGCCTAAAAAGATCAGGAAGGGCAGGAGTGGCACGAGTTGGCGCCACGCAATCTTCATTGGGATGCGTGCCCACAAGTAGAGCACCAGCACAAACCCGAGTGCGGCGGCTGCGTGCCAGGGCCGGGTGGGCAGGACAGTGACCCCGATGATGAAGACCACCAGCAGCACGAACTTCAGCGCTGGCTGCATGCGGTGGAGCAGTGTGTCGCCGGGGATGTAGACACCGAGGGGGAGTTCGCGGATCATGGTTTTTTATCCATGAGGTCGGTGTAGAACGCGATGGCGTCGGCGGGGTTGCTGTCGTAGACGAGTGCGCCGTCGTCGATGACGAGAACGCGTTCGAAGTCGCGCAGCATGTCCAGGTCGTGTGTGACCACGATGAGTTGCTGCTCGAGTGCGTTAAGTTCGCGCACGATTCGTTTGCGGTTGCGCAGGTCAAGCAGTGTCGTGGGTTCGTCTGCGATGATGGTGTCTGGTTCGATCACCATCACGGATGCAAGTGCGAGCATCTGTTTTTCGCCGCCCGACAGGGTGTGCGGTGAGTTTTCGGCGAGGTCGGTGAGTTCGAAGCGGGCGAGAGCGTCGTCGACACGCGATCGCACTTCGTCGCGGGGGAGTTTGAAGCGGCGAAGAGAGAAGGCGACGTCGTCGGAGACGCGTGGCATGACGATTTGGGATTCGGCGTCGGAGAAGACGAATCCGACGCGTTTGCGGACGTCGCGGCCTTGGGTGGTGGGCGAGAGGTCGTCGTAAAGCACTTGCCCTGAAGTGGGTTCGATGAGTCCGTTGATGAGGCGCACGGTGGTGGATTTGCCGGATCCGTTGGAGCCGATGATGCCGATGCGTTGTTCACTCAGGCGCGTGGTGAGTGGCTGAAGGACGGTGTTGCCGTCGTAGGTGACGGCTGCGCCTTTGAATTCGATGACGGGCATCGTGCTTATCGACGACTACCGCGCAGGTCAGGGAACGCCTGGTGTACTGCGATTGCGATGGCGATCATGAGGGCGACCTTGCCGGCGTCAGGCAGCAGGAATGGCACCTGTGCGGCCCATGCTGCGCCGAAGGACATCTCAGCGCGGGCCATGAGGCCGAATACGCCGCAGAGGTACTGGAAGAACAGGGCAACGTAGCCGGCGACGATGAGGACGCCGATCGTAGCCGCGGTGTTGCGGCGGAACGGCGCACGGTAGGCGATCAGGCCCGCGACGGTAGCGGAGACGAGGTAGCCCACAAGGTAGCCCACGGTCGTGCCGCCGAGTGCGGAGATGACGGTGCGGCCGCCTGCAAGCACAGGTAGTGCGAGGCCAACCAGGAGGAAGATACCTGCGGTGAACAGGCCGCGGCGCCAGCCGAGGACGAGGCCGGCGAGGATGATGGCTGCGTTTTGCAACACGATAGGCACGCCTGCGGCGCCGACGGGGATGGAGACGAAGCCGAGAGCGATGATGATGGCCGCGAAGACGGCGATGAGCGCAATGTCCTGCGCGGTGGAAGATTTACTCATGCGCGGCAGTGTACCTGAACGCCGTTCAATAACGCGTGTTCGGGTAGCGTGTTGGGTCATGCGTTTGACGGAGTTTCATCAACTGGTCGAGGACGAGTTCGGCTCAGGTCGAGCCAAGTGGATTATTGATACGCAGGTCATTCCTGGTCACGAGCGCACCGCTGCAGACTTGATCGAAAGTGGTGTCGATCCCCGCGAGGCATGGCGAGGTTTGTGTGAGGCGTTTGACATTCCAGAAGAGCGTCGACTGGGTGTCGACAGGCCCGGGTTTTGAATTCCCGTTCGAACACGCTTGCGTGTACAGTGTTCGATGTCGTAGCCGCATTCTAAAGTGGCTCCTGTATTCGCCCCCGAGGAACTTTCCTTGTTTTGGAGGGAACCGAAGGGTAGGCGCGTGCGTCTAATAGGCACGGACTAACACACAGTGTGGATGCGGCAACCGTCGCACCACCGACAATTTGGAGGAAAACACCACATGGCAACGAAGAAGAAGACTGCCGCTTCCGCCGCGAACTCGCGCCAGAACGCGCTCGACGCTGCGCTTGCGATGATTGAGAAGGACTTTGGCAAGGGCGCCGTCATGCGCTTGGGCGACGAGAATCGCCCGCCGATTCAGTCAATCTCTTCCGGCAACACTGCTATCGACGTTGCCCTTGGTATCGGCGGCTGGCCACGCGGCAGGGTCGTGGAGATCTACGGCCCGGAGTCGTCCGGTAAGACGACCGTTGCCCTGCATGCGATTGCGGAGGCGCAGCGCGCAGGCGGCATCGCGGCGTTCATCGATGCCGAGCACGCCCTCGACCCTGACTACGCCCGCAAGCTCGGCGTGGACACCGACAATTTGCTGGTCTCCCAGCCGGATACGGGCGAGCAGGCGCTTGAGATCGCGGACATGCTGGTGCGTTCTGGTGCTATCGACATGATCGTGATCGACTCTGTTGCAGCGCTGACCCCGAAGGCTGAAATCGAGGGCGAGATGGGTGACTCCCACGTCGGCCTCCAGGCACGTTTGATGTCGCAGGCACTGCGCAAGATGACCGGTGCGCTGTACAACTCCGGGACTACCGCGATCTTCATTAACCAGCTGCGTGAAAAGATTGGCGTGATGTTCGGCTCCCCGGAGACGACCACTGGCGGTAAGGCCTTGAAGTTCTACGCGTCGGTGCGTTGCGATGTCCGCCGTATTCAAACCCTGAAGGACGGCCAGGATTCCATCGGTAACCGCACCAGGATGAAGGTTGTGAAGAACAAGGTTTCCCCGCCGTTCAAGATCGCCGAGTTCGACATCATGTACGGCGAGGGCATCTCGCGGGAGTCCTCCATCATCGACATGGGCGTGGAAAACGGCATTGTGAAGAAGTCCGGCTCGTGGTTCACCTACGAGGGCGACCAGTTGGGGCAGGGTAAGGAAAAGGCGCGCCTGTTCCTCAAAGACAACCCGGACCTGGCCGACGAGATTGAGGACAAGATTTTCCGCGCGCTGGGTGTGGGCAAGTATGCCAAAGTCGACGATGATGCCTTGTCGGATGATCCGGTGGACATGGTGCCGAATATCGACTTTGACGACGAAGACGACGCCAAGGCGGACGAGAAGTAGCACATGGCGGACCCCGAAAAGATTGCGCGCCTCAAAGCAGCTCTCGAGGCGTACGAACCGGGGTCGGGATTCATCGACCACGCCCATGAGGAGGCGAAGGCCCCGGTACGCAAACGCGCATTAGGGCTGCTGGATCAGCGGGCGCGCTCGCGTGAGGAGCTGCGTGGTCGGCTGATCAAGGCCGAGTTTGAGCCTGCGCTTGTCGACGAAGTCCTCGACGACCTCGCCGCTTCCGGCCTGATCAATGACGCTTCATTTGCTTCTGAGTGGGTGCGTCAGCGCGCTGCGCGTCGCGGAAAGTCTGCTCGTGCGCTCGATATGGAGCTGCGTGACAAAGGAGTGGGGAGTGCGGACCGTGCGGCTGCGCTCGAGCAGATTACTGACGACGATGAAGAGCGCATCGCCCGCGGGGTCGCCGAAAAGGCAGCACGCAAGGTGAAACACGCACCCGAGGATCGGGCAGAGTACGACAAGTTTTTGCGCCGGATCGTTGGGGCACTTGCCCGCCGTGGGTTTCACCAGGGGATGGCAATGCACTTGGGGAGGGAAGCACTCGACGAACGCATCGCCGAGTGCGAAGCCCACGCGTGACGCGGGGTGGTGACCCCGCACACGGGGGGTTAGTGTTTCTCCACAGGATTGTCGATCTGCTGGTAACCAGGGGCTTGCCAGTCGAGGTTCACGGTGTCCTTTGTGTCCAAACCGACTTCCTTGCCGGCGGTGGGCACCTTGGCAAACGGGTTGCGGCGTGCGCGGCCAGCGCGCAGTTGGCGCTCGACGCGGGTAGCGAGCATTGTCAGCGCGTAGTTGATCAGGATCATGATGATGGCCACCACGATGAGCGACGCCAAGTAGTTCCGGTTTGCAGAGGCGACCTGCGTGCCGGAGCGAACAACCTCGACGTAGCCAATTTGGTAGCCCAGGGCGGAATCCTTCAGCGCAATGACCATCTGGGAAATCAGTGCCGGGAGCATGGCTGCGACGGACTGGGGCAGCAAGATCTTGCCCATGGTTTGCCAGTGGCTTAAGCCAAGTGCCTGGGCGGCTTCGGTTTGGCCGCGGGGTAGCGATTTGATGCCGGCGCGGAGGATTTCGGCGATAACGGAGCCGTTGTAAAGCGTCAGTGCTACAACGACGGCCCAGAATGCGAGCGATGCCGGCGGGACGATCTTGTACACCGCGAAGACTTGGTAGAGGAAGATCATGAGTAGCAGCACTGGGATTGCGCGGAAGAACTCGACAACCACAGCGCAGAAGCCACGCACGATCTTGTTTGGGGCAAGGCGGCCAAGCCCGAAAATCACGCCGAAGACAATTGCGAGCAGCACCGATACGACGGCGGCCTTAATGGTGCCGACGAGGCCAGGGATGATGTATGTGGTCCAGGTGTTTCCCTGGATGAAGGGGGTCCAGCGTTCGGCGTCGAGTTGGCCGTGTGTGGCTAGTTTGCTCAGTACCCACCAGCCGACGAGCAAAAGCACAGCGATGGTGATTGCGGTGTAAATGTAGTTGCGGCGTACGGCTTTGGGGCCGGGGGCGTCGTAGAGAACAGTTGCGCGGACAGAGGATGCCATTATCGTTTCACCGCCAGACGGTTAGACAGCCAGCCGATGACGAGCCCTGTTGGCAGTGTGAGCACGATGAAGCCGAGGGCGAAGATGCCGAAGATGGCGAAGAGCTGGTTTGCGTGGAATTCGATGGTGGATTTCATCAGCAGCGATGCTTCCGCGACGCCGATGACCGATGCGATCGTGGTGTTCTTCGTCAAAGCGATCAGCGTGTTGCCCAGCGGAACGATTGCTGCACGCAGAGCTTGGGGGAAGATAATCAACGAGAAGATCTGCCCGAAGCTCAGTCCGAGGGAGCGTGCGGCTTCGGCTTGTCCGAAGTGAACGGTGTTGATGCCGCTTCGGAGCGATTCGGCGACGAAGCACGAGGTGTACAAAACGAAGCCGAGGATCGCGAGGCGGAAGTTTTGGTCTGCAAGGTAGGTGCTGGATTCGCGGCTCGCGAGCTCAAGGCCAAGGTTTTGGTAGAGGCCGAACGAGCAGAACAGGATCACAAGTGTCAGCGGGGTGTTGCGCACGGTGTTGATGTAAAACGCCGACAGGTTCCGCAGGATGGCAACGGGGGAGACCCGCATAGCAGTGAGTAGGGTGCCCAGGATCATTGATCCGATGGCGGAGTAGAAGGTCAGCTTGATTGTGGTCCAGAATGCTGGCCACAGTTTGGGCGCGAGATCAGCCCACATTGCATCCATGGTGGGAACTTCCAATACGTGAAGGAGATGAAGAAGGGTTGGGGCTCGGTGGCCGGGTGGGGTTCACCCAGCCACACGGCAGGTGCTACTCGACGAAGGACAGGTCGCCGACCTTGTCCTTTTCAACACCTTGGCCGCCGTCGAGGTTGTCGTTGACGAACTTGTCAAAGGATCCGTCCTCGTAAAGGGCGTTGAGTGCCTTGTTGACGGCCTCGAGTGCGCCCGGGTCTTCCTTCTTCAGGCCGACGCCGTAGTGCTCGTTGGTGAACTGCTCGCCGTCCTTCTTCAGCTCGACGACCTTGAAGTCGCCCGGGGACTGTGCGGAGTAGCCGCCGAGGATGGTTGCGTCGGTGGTGAGGGCGTCGACGTTGCCGTTGCGCAGGGCTTCGACGCAGGAGGAGTAGGTGTCGTATTCCTGGAGCTGGACGCCCGGCAGGGTGTCCTTGACCTTCTGTGCCGGGGTGGAGCCGGTGACGGAGCAGAGGATGCGGCCGTCGAGGGCTTCGAGGCCGGTGATCTCGGCGTCGTCGGAACGGACGAGCAGGGCCTGGTGGGTCAGCAGGTAGGGGCCTCCGAAGTCGACTGCTTCGGAGCGTGACTTATTGATGGAGTAGGTCGCGGCGATTGCTGCGACTTCACCGTTTTGCAGCACGGTTTCGCGCTGTGCCGAGGGGGTTTCGCGCCAGGTGATTTCTGGATGCTCCCAGCCGTTTTCGTCGGCAATGTGGTTGACCACGTAGGTGGCGACGTCGACGTCGAGGCCGGTCATGGAGCCGTCGGCTTCGCGCAGGCCTAGGCCCGGCTGGTCGTACTTAGTGCCGAGGGTGACGTTGCCGGCCTCGATCTGTGCGAGAAGGCCTTCGGCGTCGCCGGCGGAGTCGCCGCCGCAGGCGACGAGTGTGGTGGCCGCGAGCAGAGCTGCGGCAGTGGTCGATGCGAAACGTGCGGTGCGCTTCATGGTGATTCTCCTTGTAAGAAACGTGGGTGGGTTAATGGGGCAGGATCTTGCCGAGGAAGTCTCGTGCACGGCTGGACTGCGGGTTGGTGAAGAACGACTCGGGGTCGGTGTCTTCGACGATTTCGCCATCGGCCATGAACAAGATGCGGTCGGCAACTTTGCGGGCGAAGCCCATTTCGTGGGTGACCACGACCATGGTCATGCCGCTTTCGGCCAGTTCTGTCATGACGTCGAGGACCTCGCCGACCATTTCGGGGTCGAGGGCGGAGGTGGGTTCGTCGAAAAGCATGACTTTCGGCTCCATCGCAAGGGCGCGTGCGATTGCGACGCGCTGCTGCTGGCCGCCGGAGAGCTGTGCCGGATATTTTTCTGCCTGGTTGCCGATCCCCACGCGGTCGAGCAGTTCGCGAGCGCGTGCGGTGGCGTCGGTCTTTTTCACCTTGCGGACCTTGATGGGGCCCAGGGTGACGTTGTCCAGAATGGTCAGGTGCGGAAACAGGTTGAACTGTTGGAACACCATGCCTACGTCTGAACGGAGGTGGGCCAGTTCCTTCCCTTCGGCGGGGAGGGTACGGCCGTCAATTTCGATCGTGCCTTCCTCGATGGTTTCGAGGCGGTTGATCGTCCGACACAGGGTGGACTTTCCCGATCCGGACGGTCCCAGCACTACGACTACTTGTCCGCGGGGGACTTCAAGGTTGATGTTTTGTAGTGCGTGGAAGTCGTCGAAGTACTTCTCCACACCCACCATGCGAATCATGGGTTCGGCAATCTCCTGTGTCATACAAGGCACAGTAGGCCAAAACTGTGATGCGGGTGACCAAAACTGGGAAAGTGTTTGTCATTTGCGGTTAGGTTTGGGCGCTTTGCCTGGTTAGACTGTCTCGCCGTGACTACGGCAAATACCTCTGAAAACACCACTTCGCGCACCTATGAGGTGCGGACGTTCGGCTGCCAGATGAACGTGCACGATTCTGAGCGTCTTTCGGGTCTGCTCGAGGATGCTGGGTACGTGGCGGCAGACGAGGGGACTGAGCCCGACCTGGTGGTCTTCAATACCTGTGCGGTGCGTGAAAACGCGGATCAGCGCCTGTATGGCTCGCTCGGACAGTTGAAGAACACGAAGGCGAATCATCCGGGCATGCAGATTGCGGTCGGCGGGTGTTTGGCGCAGAAGGATCGCGACACGGTGATCGAGAAGGCACCGTGGGTTGATGCGGTGTTCGGTACGCACAACATCTCCGCATTGCCGGCGTTGCTCGATCGCGCACGGGTGGAGGACGAAGCCCAGGTAGAGATTGTTGAGTCGCTCGAGGTGTTTCCGTCTGTCCTGCCGGCGAAGCGCGAGTCTGCCTACGCCGGTTGGGTGTCCGTGTCGGTGGGCTGCAATAACACGTGTACGTTCTGCATCGTGCCGTCGTTGCGTGGTAAGGAGCAGGATCGTCGCCCAGGCGATATTTTGGCGGAGGTGCAGGCGCTCGTCGATCAGGGTGTGTCCGAGGTGACGCTGCTTGGTCAGAATGTGAATGCGTATGGCGTGAACTTTGTCGACGAGGACATGGAGCGCGACCGTTCTGCGTTCTCCAAGCTCTTGCGTGCCTGTGGCGACATCGAGGGCTTGGAGCGTGTGCGTTTTACGTCGCCGCACCCGGCGGAGTTCACCTCGGATGTCATTGACGCGATGGTGGAGACTCCGAATGTGTGCCCGCAGCTGCATATGCCGTTGCAGTCGGGTTCCGACAAGGTGCTTAAGGACATGCGCCGGTCGTACCGGTCGAAGAAGTTCCTTGGGATTTTGGATGAGGTGCGTAAGAAGCTTCCGCACGCTTCCATTACCACCGACATTATTGTCGGCTTCCCGGGTGAGACTGAGGAGGATTTTCAGGCCACGCTTGATGTGGTGGAGAAGGCTCGTTTCACTTCTGCGTTTACGTTCCAGTATTCGCCGCGTCCGGGCACGCCGGCTGCGGAGATGGAGCAGCAGATTCCGAAGGCTGTGGTGCAGGAGCGTTTCGAGCGTTTGCTTGCGCTGCAGGATCGCATTAGTGCCGAGGAGAACGAGAAGATGATCGGCACGGAGCAGGAGTTGCTTGTGCAAGCGGGTGGCGGACGCAAGAATGATCGCACGCACCGCATGTCGGGTCGCGCTCGCGATGGCCGCCTGGTGCACTTCGCGGTTGAGGGTGACATTGATGGCGAGATCCGCCCGGGCGATTACGTCACTGTCACCATCACTGAGTCCAAGCCGCACTTCCTCATTGCAGATTCTGGGGTGCGTAACCACCGTCGTACGAAGGCTGGCGACAATTCTGCCGCAGGCCAAGTGCCGACGACTGCACCTGTCGGCGTGGGGCTTGGCTTACCGACGATCGGTCAACCGCCCAAGCAGCCCACCGGCGATTCGTCCTGCGGCTGCTAGGGGCTACAGTGGCTGCTATGACGCAGCAGGATTCGCAGACGTTGGCTCGCGCGGAGAAGTCCGCCGCTTCGCAGATCACGATGAGGGCGAAACGGTGGGTGCTCGCCGCGTGTGCGGTGGTGTACCTCGTGGCGTTGGTGTTGCCGTTTGCGGGTGGGGTGGCCGGTTGGCAGGTGTTGGGGCTGACCCAGGCGTCGCGCGATGCGCGCACTTCGGTGGCGGAGTACTTGTTTGTGTGGTTTTCCTTCATCGGTGTTGGGGTTTTGACATCGCTCGCAGTTGCTTTACGACGATTCGCCGTCACCCTGCCTGCCTGGATGGTCACAACGGTCTCTGCCGTGTTTTCCATCCTCGGCATTTGGTTGCGCAACCAAAGTGCTCCGGAAACCTCACGCGACATCGGCTACTACCTGGCCATGTTGGCTGTGTTCGTTGCGGTGTTCACGCTGTTCCCGCTGATCCTGTCTCGCTCTGAGGCACAGGTGAAGGTGGCCGACGAGCGCGCGAAGGTGCAGCAGCGCGACGACGTGGCGTTGCTGCAGCAGTCGGCGACGCATCAGGCGAACGCGCACGAGGAGAACCCGTTGCTTGTGGACGACCGCCGCGCCCGTGCCGCCGAACGCCACCGCAAGATTTAGACCTTTTGCCACCCTGTCGTCGCGGAAACCACTTCCGCGCCGACCCCTTTCATTATGGCGGCTGCTGGCGCGGAGTCGGCGGGGTAGGAGCAGTACACCGTCTCCAAGTCTTCCCAGGTTGCGTGTGCTCGCTCGAGGGAGGCACGCAGCATGGCTTTGCCGATGCCACGGCTGCGGTGCTCTGGCAGGACGTAGACAAGGCCGAGTTCGCAGACCTTCGGGTCGTCGGCGTGGAAGCGCACGACTTCGCAGAGTCCGACGATGACGCCGTCGACGTAGGCCAGTCCGGTCAGTTGCGAGCCGCCTCGGTCTTGCAGCCTCGCGCCGGCGTCGCGGATGCGCTCAAGGTCCCAGTTGATGGTGTCCATCACCAGGTCGCCGCGAGGGTAGTCGCGCGATGCCGCGGTGAGCAGACGGGAGAACTGCTCTACCTCGTCGGCGCCTGCTTTGCGTTTGGAGAAGAACCCTGGGCCTTCGATGACTGCGAACTCGGCGGCCACAGTACGAGGCAGGGCATCCAGTGCACTGATCTCGAACGTGGCCTGGTCTTCCCGGAAAGCGGCTGTGTAGCCTGCGTCGGTCAGCGCGGGGGATGCCGGGGCGTCGGGCAGGTGGGTGACCCAGAGTTGGCGGATGGGGCGTTCGAGGCGGGTGGAGAGGTCGTCGAGAAGCAACAGCGCTGCGGCCCACGGTTCGGGCGGTTCATCTTCGCCGGGCAGGGGTGCGATCTCGGCGTTGAAGGTGAAGTTCGCTTCGATCACGCGACGGTCTTCGAGCAAGGGCAGGGAGATGAAGAGCCAGGCGTCGGTGTGGTCGAGGTCGTCGTCGAAAAGTTCGCGGTAGCCCAAATCCGTCACAGGGCGGGGTGCCTGCTGGGAGGTGAGCGCGAAGAGGATTGCTTCGGATTCGGCGGACGGCTCGAGGCGCTTCGCAATGTGCGATGCGGACACGCCAGAGGTGGCAAGACCGGTGATGTCTTGGATGGCGAGCGTTGCGGAAAATGCGTAACCCCCGACCACTGCCTCCGATGAGTTGGGCCGGGGGACGTACTGCTGTGGTGTGAGCACTAGCCCTCGTTCACAGCCTTCGCGGCAACGTCGGCAAATTCCTGCCACTGCTTCGCCTGCTCACGCAGCGTTGCTGCCTTTGCGGCGTTGCCCTTGGCCTCAGCCTCTTGGGCTTGGCGCTCAAAGTCGTCGGCCTTGACCTGGAACTGGTTGACCTTGTCCTGCTGGGCAGGGTTGGTTTTGCGCCAGCGGGAGTCTTCGGCCTCGGAGACGCGCTGCTCGATGCGGGCGATCTTGTCCTCGTATTCGCGGACGCGACCACGGGGGACGAAGCCGATCTCGTCCCACTTGTCTTGCAGTTCGCGTAGTTTCGCCTTTGCGGCGCCGAGGCCCTTGGCGGGGTCGATCTGTGCGTCGTACTCAGCGATGAGCGCATCCTTGGCTTCCGCGTTGGCCTCGAATTCGCGGTCGCGCTCGGCGTTGACGGCGTTGCGGGCTTCGAAGAAGTGGTCCTGGGCTGCGCGGAAGCGCTCCCAGAGCTTGTCGTCTACCTCGCGTGGGGCGCGACCGGCGGCCTTCCATTCCGTCATCAGGTCGCGGTAGGCGCGGGCGGTGTTGCCCCAATCCGTGGAGTCCTTGAGCGCTTCGGCGCGGTCGACGAGTTCTTCCTTGATCTTCTTGGCTTGGGCGCGGTTGCGGTCCAACTCGGCGAAGTGGGCGCCACGGCGACGGTTGAAGCTGTCGCGGGCGCGGGAGTAGCGCTTCCACAGTTCGTCGTCGGTTGCGCGGTCGATGCCACGGATGCCACGCCACTCCTCGAGGATGTCGCGGATGCGGTCGCCGGCACGCTTCCATTCGGTGGAGTTTTCCGCCAGGTCTTCGGCCTCGGCGGCGAGGGCTTCCTTGCGGGCGATCGCTGCCTTACGTCGCTCCGCCTTCTGCTCCTTGGCCTGCTCGCGGGCATCGGCGGATGCGGCAATCGCAGCATCGAGGCGGGTTTCGACGGCGTCAAGGTCGCCGATTACTGCGGCGTCGTCAAGCGAGGCTTTCAGCGCTTCGGCGGATTTGCGGATCGCGTCTGCGTCTTCCGGGTGAGCGCGCAGGCGGGTCTCGATGAGTTCGACTTCGGTAACCAGGTCGTCGTAACGCTGCCCGTAGTGTGCGAGGCCTTCCTCGGGCGTACCTGCCTGCCAGGACGCGATCTGGCGTTCAGTGCCGCCGCGGGTGAGGAAGACGTTGCCCTCGGCATCAACACGGCCAAACTTCGACGGATCCGACGGCGTACGCGCCGGAACAGGCGCCGGTGTCACTGACGGGGCGGCAGGCGCCGCGGCCGGGCGTGGCCGAGGCTTCGGACCCTTCTTCGCCATGGCGGCAGGCGAGGGGATCTTGCCAGAGGTGTTGGTGGGGTTCGACTCGGTCATGGTGGTCGTCCTTTCCGCGGCCTTGGGGCCGCACTGTGCCGCGCGCCGCGGCTGCCTTTGCGCAATGCATGCGATCGTACAGCCACACACATCGCTGCGGGGTGATTTGGGTCTCTGGGTAGGGTTGGGCGGGTGAGAGCAAACCTTTGGATCATCCCCGGATCGCCTGCGTTGGCGCTCTCGCCCCACGACGACGCCTCGCAGCGCCTCCTCGCCGCCACCCGTGCGTTGGCAGAAACTGCAGGTGGCCGCGCCATCGACATCGTCTGCTCGCTCGACAAGCAGTGGCATACGGCGCACACGGGGTCGTTTCGTGCTTGGGGCGGCCCGGACATCACGGTGCGGGGTGGGAACTATTTAGGTGAGCTGGTCGCCAGGTTTGCGCTGGGGGACCCGGAGGTCCGCGAGGTGCGTTCGCGTATCGACGAGCCCGACCCCGCCGCCGCCATCACCGTCGTCGTGGTCGACGGGCCTGCGGGGCTCACACCGCGCGCACCACTCGCGTTGGTGCCCGGCGCGCCGGAGACGCACGAGGCCATTGTGCGGTGGTTGGACGGTGGTGAAGCTGTGCTCGTCGATACGCAGGTGCTCGAACCGGAACTGTGGCGCGAACTCGCAGGACTTGAGCGCAAGGATGCGCGGTTGATCGATGCCGATGACACGCTGGGTGTCGGACGGTATGTAGCGGAGTGGAGCGTATGAACCCCATAGCAGTTGTAGGGCCCACCGCCAGCGGCAAGTCCGCGCTTGGCATTGCGCTTGCGCACGAGTTCGGCGGGGAAGTGGTCAACGTGGATTCGATGCAGCTCTACCGGGGTATGGACATCGGCACCGCGAAGTTGCCGGTGGAGGAGCGCGAAGGCATCACGCACCACCTGCTGGATATCTGGGATGTGACCAAGACCGCCTCCGTCGCGGAGTACCAGACGCTTGCCGTTGCCACGGTTGAGGAGATCATGGCGCGTGGCAAGGTGCCGGTGCTGGTGGGCGGTTCGATGCTGTATGTGCAGTCGCTTATCGACGCCTGGTCCTTCCCACCCACCGACCCCGCCGTGCGCGCCCGCTATGAAGCGCGCCTGCAGGAGATCGGCATTGATGCCCTGCACGCAGAACTCGCCGAGGTTGACCCGGAGGCAGCCAGCATCATCGAGGATAAAGACCCGCGCCGCACCGTGCGTGCCCTCGAAGTCATCGAACTGACCGGAAAGCCCTTTAAAGCGTCCCAGCCACCGAAGAATGCGCCACCGCGTTGGGGCACGCGCATCCTTGGCCTGCGCACGAATGCCGAGTGGCTCAACCCCCGCATCGAGCTGCGCACCCGCATGATGTTCGAGCAAGGGCTTATCGACGAAACCCGCGCCCTGGTCAAAGACGGCCTCGTCCGCAATTCCACTGCCGGACGAGCCATCGGCTACGCGCAGGTTCTCGCAATGTTCGACGGGGATCTCACCGAAGAAGAAGCGCTCGAGCAGACCATCACTGGCACTCGCCGCTACGTGCGCCGGCAACGCTCCTGGTTTAACCGCGACCCGCGCACGGTATGGCTCGATGCCGCCGATTCGAACGTGGTGGATCTCGCGTTAGACTCGCTGGCGTGAAGTTCCTGAAAGCACATGCCACCGAAAACGATTTCGTTGTCCTGATCGATGTCGACGACCAACTCGACATCACCCCTGAGCAGGTCGCCTTCCTCTGCGACCGCCGCGCCGGCGTCGGCGGCGACGGCCTGCTGCGTGTCGTCCGACGTGACGGTATGTGGTTCATGGACTACCGCAACGCCGACGGTTCCATCGCCGAGATGTGCGGCAACGGCATCCGTGCGTTCTCCCACGTACTCGTCGCTGAAGGGCTCGAAGATGCCCGCGAGTTCGACGTGGACACCCGCGCCGGGGTGAAGCACATCCGCGTGCTTGAAGCTGATGACGCCAACGCCGTCGTCTCCGTCGGCATGGGGGCGGTTCAGGTCACCGGTGTATCCACCGCATCGATGGGGGAGAACCAGTTCGCTGGCATCGGCGTGGACGTGGGCAACCCACACCTCGCCTGCGTGATCCCGGGCTTGACTCCTGAGGGGCTTGCGGAGATGAACTTTGTCGCCCCGACCTTCGACCCGGAGTTCTTCCCTGAAGGCGTCAACGTCGAAGTGCTTACCGAACTTCGCGACGGCGAAGCGCACATGCGCGTCTGGGAGCGCGGCGTCGGGGAGACCCGCTCCTGCGGCACCGGCACGGTTGCCGCAGCTCAGGCAGTGCTTGCAGACGCCGGAATTGAAAACGGTGCCGTCACCATCAACGTGCCCGGTGGCGCAGTCAAGGTCGAGCTCAACGACGGTGTAGCCACCATGACCGGCCCGGCCACCATCGTGTTCCGTGGAGAGCTTGCCAGCGCGCTTTAACGAGCAGTTTTTGTAAACCACGTGTGCGGGGGATTTTCCTGCCTTACAATCAACCTGTCATTGTGACCCCACCCCCCCTGACAGGAGTTTCCTATGCAACGCAAAGTTATCGCCTCGGCCGTCGCGCTTGGCCTTTCGGCATCCCTGCTCACCGTCCCTGCTGCATACGCAGCTGAGATCGGACCTCGCACCACCAACAACACGTGTTCGGTCAAGTTGGACCAGGCGGAAAAGGACTACCTGGCAAAACTGAACAAAAACTATACCGAAAAGAAGGTTTTCGAAGTTTTTGAAAAGGGTATTGAAGGCGCCTACCCGGAAATCAAGGGGTGGGCAGACTCTACGCTGAAGTCCGCAACAGTGCAGTCAGCGCTAAAGAAGATTGAGGCCCAGCGCACGGACGATCTCACTGCTGCTGAGGAGGAAGCCTTTGAAGCAGCCTACGACAAGTTGATGTCCTATAACCAGGACAACTACGTCGGCTACTTTTATGGCTACGCACGGCTGATGGAGAGCTACCCACGCGTTGCAAAGGAGCTCGTGTACAACGGCGATATCCCCGCGACGTCACCGCTTTCATTCACTGAAGTGGTAGCAAGCAATGAGGCTTTGCCGACTACCGATGTTGCATCGTTTGCCGCAGAGCAGCTGGGTATTCCGACGGGTCGCATTGAGGCATTCAAGAAGGCCGCCAACAAGACGGCGCACGTTAAGACCGGCAATGCAGTTCAGAAGGAATACAATCCTGCGGTTGAGAAGGCAATGGCTGCCTGCGCTCAGGGTGGCAACGCTACCGTTGCGTTCCCAACGAAGGGTTGGGCTTCGAACCCCTTCAATACTCCTGAGGAAAACGTTGGGGCAATCGTCGGCATCGTTCTCGGCACTCTCGCTGCCGTTGGCCTGCTGTTTGCCGGCGTAGTTGCGCTTGCTCCGCAGTTTGGCATCGCGCTGCCGTTTAACCTGCCGCAGTTGCCGTTCTAAAACCGCAACTTTAAACCGTTACGCCGGGCCGATCTCTTTTGCGGCCCGGCGTGCGTCGTCCCAGGCCTCCTGAAGTTCGAAGGCGCGCTCGTCAGCGACCATCAGGATGCGTTCCAACTGGGTTTTGTCGGTGCCGGGGGATTCGAGATAACCGTCAACGCGCTCGATGAAACGACGCGCGGAGGAGGCGCGAAGCAGAAACTCGTTGACCTGGGGGACTGAGTTATCTGGGTTTGCAAGCGCCGGGTAGTGCAGCGTCCGGTCTGCGATGTCGGCGGCTGATGCGCCGTTTTGGAGCTTCTCGTATGCATCGAGAATTTCGAGGATGTCGTCGCGCGCGTACTGCAGTGACGAGCGCATTGCTGCCACTTCGGGGTCAGGCTGCAGATGTCGGCTGATGAAGAATGCACAAACAATCAGTAGGGCAGACACGAGCAGACCGGGTAGTTTCAACGTCAAGACAAGCACTACTGTGGCAGCGAGTACGAGCGCGCCGAGTAGTGCTCGTGAGAGGTCTTTGTCCGGTGAACTCATGGTTCAAGCCCTACGGGATTAATGGCCGCCGCAACCGCAGGATCCGCCGCAACCGCCGCAGCCGCCACCGGTCGGAGTTGGGATGGAGCCGGCCATGACTGCGGTGCCTGCGATGACGGAGTCGCGGGACGGCAGGTCGCCGTCGGGCAGGCATACATCGAACGGGAACGCGGCGTCGACGGAGGCGTGGATGAAGCGCTGGCCGGTCAGTTCGGAGGTGCGGTATTCCGCATCCAGTACGCGGCCGGAGAATTCGGCGCGTGCGTCCGGGGTAGCGGCGGCACCGGATGCGACTGCTTCGGCGCCCGGGGAGGTTACCGTGCCAACCACCGCTCCCGGGTGCAGGGCCAGGTAGGCATCGGTGGAGGTGTAGCACTCCGTTGTCAGCGCGAGTGCAGTGACGGAGAGTTCTTGCCATTGGAGCGTGGGCTCGTCGACAAGCAGTGGCCCCTGGGCAAGATTCACGGTCAGGGATGCCATCGCGTTGCCGCGTGGGCCCACCACATCGGCGAGCGCAACTACGTCGTTGATTGGGGTGACGTGGGCGTAGGCGCGGGTTACGGAATCGAAACCTGCGAAGGTGGCAAACGGCTCAACTGCCAAAATGTTGAGCTGCGCACCTGAGGGGTCGGCGTATTGGATCAGTTGGCCGCCGCGCACTTCACCGGTGACTGCGAGACGGTCGGTGGCAATGGCGGCTTCCACAGCGTCCTGCCACTTATCAAAGTTCAAGCCGATTGCGGCGAGGTCGTTGCTGATTGCTGTGCTCATGGCGCCCGATAATAGTCGCAGTCGCACACGGGGAAGAATCTCGGCCGTATCTGCGTTTAATGGGGTAGATATGAAGAGGACATTTCAAGCTCCATTAAAGGATGTAATGACTGAACCCCACCTTGACCGTTTCGGCGGTAGCCGTGAGCGCTTTTTGCGTGACGACGACACCACGCCCGAGCAACGCGCCCACGACGAACTTCTCCGTGAGGCTTTTCGGCACAACACCGTCCCTGACGAATCCGCGCCGACGGTAGGCGCGCTCGACCTGGAGGAGCGCAACGCGTTTCGTACCGTGACCGGATCGACCGAGATCCGCTCGCAGGACCAAAAAGACATCACCGAGGTGGAGTACCGCAAACTCCGCATCGAACAGGTCTTGCTCGTTGGCGCGTGGACCGAAGGCACCCTTGCGGAGATTGAGGCTCGCATGTGGGAGCTTTCAGCACTGGCGGAAACAGCAGGCGCTGAAGTCGTCGACATGCTGTATCAAAAGCGCGACAAACCTGATCCGGGTACTTATATCGGCTCCGGCAAGGTTGCGGAATTGCGTGAGATTGTGCTGTCTACCGGCGTTGACACGGTGATTTTTGATGGTGAGCTTTCGCCGTCGCAGATGATCGCGCTGGAGGAAGCCCTCAAGATCAAGGTGATCGACCGCACGATGTTAATTCTCGATATCTTCGCCCAGCACGCGAAGAGTAAAGAGGGCAAAGCACAGGTCAGCCTTGCGCAGATGGAGTACCTCTACAGCCGTACCCGCGGTTGGGGTGGCAACCTGTCGCGTCAGGCGGGCGGTCGTGCTGGCTCCAACGGCGGTGTGGGCCTGCGTGGTCCTGGTGAGACGCGTATCGAGGCCGACCGTCGCCGCCTGCGCACCGAGATGGCCAAACTGCGCCACCAGCTGCGCGATATGGAGACTGCCCGAGAGATCAAGCGCGCGCAGCGCCAGCGCTCCACTATCCCGAAGATCGCGATCGCGGGCTACACCAACGCGGGTAAATCCTCGTTGATCAACGCGATGACGGGTGCGGGCGTGCTGGTGGAGGACGCGCTGTTTGCCACTCTCGACCCATCGACGCGCAAGGCCAAGTTGGCGGACGGGCGCAACGTAGTGCTGACCGACACTGTCGGGTTTGTGCGCCACCTGCCTACCCAGCTGGTTGAGGCGTTTAAGTCCACGCTCGAAGAGGTCAGCGGCGCCGACCTTGTCCTGCACGTCGTGGACGGTTCGGATCCGTTCCCACTGAAGCAGATCGAAGCAGTCAATGCGGTCCTTGCAGAGGTCACACGCGACTCGGGCGAGGAGATGCCGCCGGAGATCGTTGTGGTGAACAAGATCGACGACGCTGACCCGATCGTGCTCGCCGAACTTCGCCACGCCTTTGAAAAAACCGGCCGCACCGCGGTGTTTGTGTCCGCGCTGACGGGGGAGGGAATCGACGAGCTAGAGGCGCGCATCGAGCAGCACCTCAACTCCATCGACGCGCACGTGACCATGGTCGTGCCCTACACCCGCGGTGATGTGGTCAGCCGCGTGCACGAGGAGGGCACAGTGCGCTCCGAGGAGTACGAGGCAGAGGGCACGCGTATCGACGTCCGCCTGCCACGTGTCCTCGCCGACCAGTATGCGGAGTTCGTCGTCTCCTAAGCCTGGCGGTTCGGGTTGGCGTTGACCCCGGTGTTAGCGCCAGTAAGGGTCGAACGCCTTGTAGGTTTCGGCCCCGGTGAGCATCTCGGCGGCGCTTTCGTCTACGACAACCTTCGCGGCGTTGTGCAGCTGCAGTGCCGATGCCGGGCACGATGCGGACAGAGGCCCCTCGACGAGTGCTTGTACCGCGTTAGCCTTCGCCGGGCCAGTGGCGATAAGCACCAGGTGGCGTGCCTCAAGGATGGTGCCGATGCCCTGTGTCAGGGCTTGGCGCGGGACCTCGTCGGCAGAATCGAAGAAGCGTGCATTGTCCTCGATCGTGCGTGGATGCAGGTCGATGAGACGGGTACGGGAGCGCAGCGAACTCGTCGGCTCGTTGAACGCAATGTGTCCGTTTGCGCCAATGCCGAGAATTTGGATATCTACACCGCCCGCGTGGCGGATGGCGTGGTCGTAGGAGGTAGCTGCTGCCTGGGGGTTGGCGGCCTCGCCGTCGGGAGACGCAACGGACGAATCCGGAATGTCGATAGAGCCGGTGAACTCGCGGCGGATCGTCGAGTAGTAAGACTGCTCGTGGTCACGAGGGATGCCGTAGTACTCGTCCAGCAAGAAGGCCTTGCAGTTGGCGAAGCTCAAGCCTTCTTCGCGGTGTCGGCGGATGAGCTCTTTATAGGTTGGGTTGGGTGAGGATCCGGTCGCAAGACCGATGGTGGCGCCTTGTCGTGCGAACGGCTCGATGCAATCGGCGGCGTATGTGCCGACTTCCTCGGGGGTGCGTCGAATGATGATGTCCATGAGGAGCAACTTACCCGCTCGAACTGCTGCGGCTGCGATTAGCTATGCAAAGCGCGCGAGGGCCATAATGAAGACTCGTGACGAACTCAATTGGTTGGACCCTGCATGGCGACGGACGCCATGTGAAACCCGGGGCGGTTGTCGCTCCCGACGAACGACTGTCGTGGTCGCGCACCATCGGCATCGGCATGCAGCATGTGGTGGCTATGTTTGGCGCAACACTGCTGGTGCCCACGCTCACTGGCTTCCCAGTAAACACCACGTTGCTGTTTTCCGGACTTGGCACGATTATCTTCCTGCTGATCACCCGGAACCAGTTGCCGAGCTACCTCGGCTCTTCTTTTGCCTTCATCGCCCCGCTGACCGCGTCTCAGCAGTATGGCATTGGATCGCAACTCGGTGGCGTGCTGCTGACGGGTGTGGCGCTCATCCTTGTCGGCGTGATCGTGCAAAAAGCCGGCAAACGCGTCATTGACGCCGTAATGCCCCCTGTAGTCACAGGTGCGATTGTGGCGTTGATCGGCTTTAACCTCGCACCGACTGCGGTCAGTAACGTACAAACCCAGCCTGCTGTTGCAGGCGTGACCTTGCTGACCATCGTGGTGGTCACGGTTGCAACGCGCGGGATGCTTTCCCGACTGTCCATCCTGATTGGTGTGTTGGTGGGTTGGCTCTTCGCCGCGCTCACTGGCGGTTTGAGCGAGGACGCGCTGGCCACCATCGGTGACGCCGCCTGGGTTGGCCTGCCGCAGTTCCACACTCCGGAGTTCCACCTTTCTGCCGTGCTAGTGACACTTCCGGTGCTTGTTGTGCTCATTGCTGAAAACGTCGGACACGTCAAGGCGGTCGCCGAGATGACCCACCGCAACCTGGACCACATGCAGGGCCGGGCACTGATCGGCGATGGCATCGCCACGACCCTGGCGGGTGGCTTCGGCGGCTCCGGCACCACTACTTACGCCGAAAACATTGGAGTCATGGCCGCGACCAAGGTGTATTCCACCGCTGCGTACTGGGTGGCTGCCACCTTCGCGATCATCCTCGCGTTCATCCCGAAGTTCGGCGCCGTCATCTTCACCATTCCCGCCGGCGTGCTCGGTGGCGCGTGCTTGGTGCTTTACGGCCTGATCGGCATGCTTGGCGTGCGTATCTGGCAGGACAACAAGGTCGACTTCACTGACCCGGCGAACCTCACCGCAGCTGCCGTCGCGCTGATTGTCGGCATCGGCAACCTCACCTTCGAGGTCGGGCAGGTCACCCTGGAAGGCATCGCCCTCGGCTCCGTTGGCATCATCGTTATCTATCCGATGATGCGGTGGGCTTACGACCATATTGGTGAAGGCCAGTTCCGCTAACCTCACCCATCAAAAAGACTACGCCCGGGCAACCACTGTGGTTGCCCGGGCGTAGTCGTCGCTAAGCAAGAAGCTTTTACTCGTCGTCGAGATTTTTCGCGATCAGTGCGGCGATCTTCTCAACCGCCTCGGCATTATCAGAGGTGACGATGACCTCATCGCCGTGCTCTGCACCCATCGCCATGATCATGAGCGAGGACGCAGCATCAGTCTCATCGTCCTCGTCGCCGCCGACCAGGGTAAGCAGGATCTCGTCATCGTACTCACCAGCAGCGTCCGCAATCACCGTCGCCGGACGAGCGTGCAGACCAACCGTGGAACCGACCTTGACCGTCTTCGAAGCCATAATGCAACTTTCCTTTCACGCGGCTTTTCAAGAATGCGCTTTGCAGTCGAGTGTACGCCCTTGTGCTTAAGCCGACACGAGTTCTTCCTCGCGTTTCGCAGCCTTTCGGATCTCATCGTTAGGCCACCACTGTTTGAGCGCCACAACAGCGAGCGTCGCCACCGCGACACCGGCAGCCAACGCCACGAGCATGCCCCACCACGGGTGGTAGGCGAAGATCACAAACACGCCACCGTGCGGTGCCTGTGCACCCACACCAAGGGCCATCGAGACCGCACCTGCGGTTGCACCGCCAAGCATCATCGAAGGGATCACACGGAACGGATCTGCAGCTGCGAACGGAATTGCGCCTTCTGACACGAACGACAATCCCAACAGCCAGGCGGATTTGCCGTTCTCCTGCTCAGCCGGGGTAAACAGCGAGGAACGCAGGAAGGTGGCGATAGACAGCGCGATCGGCGGCACCATGCCCGAGATCATTACCGCGGCCATGATTTCGTACGCACCCTGGGTACCCGCAGACAAGCCAGCGGTGCCGAACAGGTAAGCAGCCTTGTTCACCGGACCACCCAGGTCGAAGCACATCATCAAGCCGATAGTCACGCCAAGCAGCACGGCAGACGAACCGGACATGGACTCCAGCCACGCGGTGAGTCCTTCCATGACAGCGCCGAGCGGACGGCCCAGCAGCAGGAACATCAGTACGCCGATGATCAGCGATGTCAGCAGCGGGATGATCACCACCGGCATGAGCGAACCCAGCCAGCGCGGAACCTTCCACGTCTGAATCCAGCGGGCGATCACACCTGCGAGCAAACCGGTGATCAGGCCACCGATGAAGCCAGCGCCGACCATCACGGAGATTGCGCCGCCGACGAAGCCAGGTGCGATACCCGGGCGCCCAGCGAGTCCGTAGCCGATGTAGCCGGACAGTGCCGGCACGACGAATTGCATAGCCATCTGCCCAGTGGCGAAGAGCACTGCGCCGAGGTAGAGCAACCAGCCGGAGCGCCTGAACGCAATGAGTTCGCCGTCCACAGTGATCTGATTGCTCGGCAGGTTGGTCGGGGAGTGCTCGGTGACCAGTGCCTGCCAGCCATTCGCCATGTCCGCGCCGCCGAAGAGGAATCCGAGGGCCAACAGCAGGCCACCGGCGGCGACGAACGGCACCATGTAGGAAACGCCGGTCATGATCGCTTGTTGGATGCGCTTGGGCCAGCTCTGTGTCGCGGCAGACGCGGTGTCGTCACTATCTGCCTTCGACGCTGCAGCTACTCGAGGTGCGTTTGGGTCCTTCGATGCGGCGATCGCCTCATCGATCATCGCGTCCGGTTCGTTGACACCACGCTTGACTGGACTGTCGACCACGGGCTTACCCGCGAAGCGACTCTTTCCGCGAACAGCGACATCATGGGCGAAAATCACCACATCAGCGGAATCGATAAACGCCTGGTCGAGCGGATCCCCACCGGAGGAGCCTTGCGGCTCGACACGAAGATCAACATTGTCGCGCTTGCTAGCTGCTTGCGTCAGTGCATCCGCTGCCATGTAGGTGTGCGCAATGCCGGTCGCACACGATGTGACCGCTGCAATACGAATTGGCGCATTGCTTTGCGACGACACCACCGCATCGGCCTTCTTCTTCGGCTCAGCCTTCTTCGGTTCAGCATTGACCACGCCGTGCACAAGATCCACGATCTCCTGCTCGGACGCGGCGGAGCGGAGGTTATCAACGAAATCGCCGCGGACCAGTGCGCGGGCGAGCTTCGAGAGAATCTTTAAGTGTGCCTTGCCGCCGCCTTCAGGTGCTGCAATGAGAAACACCAGCTCGGCGTCACCGTCGGGGCCGTTGAAGTCAACAGGGTTGGACAGCCGGGCAAACGCAAGCGTGGATTCGGTGACAGCGGCACTACGGCAGTGCGGGATAGCGACCCGTCCGTTCACGCCGGTGCCGGCCTTAGCCTCGCGCGCGACGGCTGCCTCAGCCACCGCTGCGGCATCAGTCGCACGGCCAGAATCTGCGATACGTGCAGCGAGCTGGCCAATGACATCGGAGGGAGAAATGCCAAGGTCAGCATCAAGCGTGACAAGTTTTGGCGTGATGAGAGGTTGATTCACGTTGTCTTCTTTCATGCAGTTATACGGGGAACACGTGAGTGTGTTCAAGGTCGATATCGGAAGGAGAGGGGATGCCAGTGCCCGGCAGCGACGCCGCAGCCGAGCCGTACGCCACTGCACGGCGGAGGCACTCGGCTGGTTCATCCCCGGCGATCCGTGCCATCAGGTAGCCAGCCAACGAACTATCACCAGCGCCAACGGTTGAGAGCACCGTGACTGGAGGTGGGGTCGCCGCCCACGCACCAGCGCGAGTAACTAAGCATGCACCGGCGCCGCCTAAGGTGACCAGTACTTCGTTGACCCCGTGGTCAATCAGTTTCTGTGCTGCCGAAACGATGGCGGCGTAGTCGCCCTCGGAAGCGCTGCGCTCCAATGCGCTGCCGTCGCCACCGGTGAGCTGCGCGAGCTCAAACGCGTTTGGCTTCAACACGTCCGGCGCGCTCGTATCGAGTCGCTCACCAATTGCCTGCAGCGGTGCATCGGAAGTATCCACTGCGACCAGCGCGCCAGCATTAACCCGACGGATGCGCTCCACAAGATCTGCGTACCAGTCAGTTGGGACACCAGGGGGAAGCGATCCTGCAAGAACGACGGCTTCAGCGTCTGCGACGACTGAATCTATAGCTGATTCAACGGCCGCCTTTTCGTCGTCGCAAAGCCTCGCTCCTGGTTCGTTGATCTTTGTCGTTGTTGCGTCATCTTCAACGATCGCAGTATTGGTTCGCACCGATGCCGCGATAGCAACGGGGTGAAACTGCACCGGCAGTTCACGGATGACGTCCGCAAACGGATCGGAGGGGGCACAGGGGGCAATCGCGATGGTTCGAATGCCCGCTTTGGCACACGCGTGCGCGACATTGACCCCTTTTCCACCCGCCTCTTTTCGGGTCTGGGAAATCCGCGCAACCTCACCGCGTTTAAGCACGGGGACGTTTACGGTCACATCCATGCTGGGGTTTGGGGTGAGGGTGACTACCCGCACCGTGTTCTTTGTGCTGCTCACACAACCAGTGTGTCCGACTGTATCCGTTTTTGCAACGAATCCCACACAATCGGAATTAGTGTGTGCTGGATGTCACCGGCGCAAGAACGACCTCAATATCATTGCGCTCGAGATCTTCGAGGAATGTCTCAGGTGCACCACTATCGGTAATGACGATGTCGATGGCATCGAGGGGTGCGAAACTGACAAGGTAATCGTTGCCGATCTTCGATGAATCACACAAGACCACGACCTTCTGGGCATTTGTGACCATGGCCGATTTCACGGCTGCTTCCTGAGAATCGGCGGTAGATAGGCCGTGGTCAATCGTCAGAGCATTGGTACCAATGAATGCGACATCGGCGCGGAGCAATGCCAACGTTCGAAGTGCAGTCGCACCAACTACCGCTTGCGTAATTGCACGAACTGACCCTCCAAGAAGCTGTACGCCATCAAGGCCTGCGGAGGAAAGATCCAGGGCGATTGGCAGCGAATTTGTCACGATAGAGCAGTCTTGAGCGCGGGTGCCCTCGCAAAGCAACTGTGCAAAGTAACTGGTTGTAGAGCCAGAATCCAGAAAAATCGCGGCGTTGTCGTGGCGGGGGAGAAAATCCAGTGCAGCTTTCGCGATCGCGGTTTTCGCATCAGATGCCGCACGAGACCGGGCATCGAGCGGGAGTTCAGAGGTGAGAAACGCTTGGTTTGCAACAGCACCACCATGTACGCGGTGCACAATCCCATCGGCGTGAAGTGCGGTGAGGTCGCGGCGGATCGTTTCGGCAGTGACATCGAACTTCTCCGCGAGTTCAGCGACGCTCACCCTGCCTTCCACAGCAGTAAGTGACGCAATCTGGCGTTTGCGCTCCTCGGCGTACATCGCACTCCTCAAACGTTTTGGTCGGAGTACTCAGTATTTCAGACATTCATGCCCGGATGTCTGCGATTGTGTTTGTTTTGCCCCTAAAGGAGGGCAAATTCCCGCTAAAGGGTGCGGAAAACGGAAATAACACGCCCCATGATCTCTGCGTTATCGCCCTTGATTGGGGCAAACGCATCATTGTGGGGAAGGAGCCACACACCGGTGGAATCGCGGTGGAACTCTTTGACTGTCGCCTCGCCGTCAAGCAATGCAGCGACGAACTCGCCTTCCTCGGCAACAGGCTGCGAACGTACAACAACCCAGTCGCCGTTGAGGATGCCGGCATCGCGCATGGACTCTCCAACAACCTGAAGCATAAAAACGTCGCCATCACCGAGTAGGTCGCTAGGAAGTGGGTAATAGGTGTCGACGTTTTCTTCGGCCAGGATAGGTGCACCAGCTGCTATTTGTCCCAAAACTGGAACGAAACGCGCGGGAGTCGCGTCCTCGGGCGTGTCCTGCTGGGGGGTTTTGCGCTTCGGTTTGGTTGTCTGTTGCAGGTGGCGCAGATCCACGGCACGCGGCTTATTGGGGTCGCGGCGCAGGAAGCCCTTCTTCTCCAGTTCCTTGAGCTGGTATGCCACGGATGAGGTTGATTGCAGCCCGGTAGCGTCGCCGATCTCACGGATGCTTGGCGGGTAGCCGCGGAGCACAACGGCGTCTTGGATGACCTGAAGGATTCGACGTTGCCTGTCTGAAAGTGTGCTCATGTCGAGATTGCCTGCGTCAGATTTTTTCTTTGCCACCGCTCTTCCTCTTTCCGCGTGTCTCTGTTTCTAGGTCTGTAGGCATAGAACCTACCAGAGAGGGCAAGTTTGTTCGATATTTTCCGCTTTGGGCTAGACAGTGTTTGCTCGCTTTGCTATAAATCGAACATGTAAGCGGAATCGAACATACAAACGATTACATATTCGAACATGTCGAGTGCATTCGTACAGTGGTGCACGAGATTGAAGGAGAGTGAAATGTCGGTAACGATTAATCCAGCAGTGAACAGTGGGTATGGGAGCGATTGCGGTGTATCTCGGACGCCTCGGTTAGCGCAGCCGGTCGAGGTGTGGGACCTTAATCCAGGACGAGATCGTAGCGGTGTTTATAGCGGTGTTCGAACGCTTGACGTTATTGATCGAAAAGGTGAGCGTACAGAGAACCTAGGTTATGGACGTCGGGAATATGTATCTGAGGCATTCGAATCTCACCGCGAGGGCAAGGAAGGTTTCGTCTTAGCAGCGTTGCTGACTGGAGCGCTTTTAGCCGGCTCTGCGTTTGGTGGAGTGTTTAGTGATGCAGACCAGGTGCCGGGATCGTCCCAGCCGGTTTTCATCGCAGACTCTGAGGCGGTCCGCTAGAGGGGTATTCTGAGCCCTATGTATTGCCCCTTCTGTCATAACGAACAGACCAGAGTCGCTGACTCCAGACTTGTCGAAGCAGGCTCTGCAATTCGCCGTCGCCGTGAATGTACAGAATGCGGTGGTCGATTCACCACTGTTGAAAACGCGGTACTCACCGTCGTCAAACGTAATGGAGTAAGTGAGCCGTTCGACCGCGACAAGCTCATCGTTGGTGTGCGGCGTGCATGTCAAGGTCGGGACGTTTCCGACGATGCACTGAAGCGCCTCGCACAAGAAGTCGAAGAAATCGTGCGTGCGCAGGGCAGCTCGCAGGTTCCTGCTCACGAGATTGGTTTGGCAGTACTCGAGCCACTTCGTGCGCTTGACGAGGTTGCATACCTGCGCTTCGCATCTGTGTATAAGTCGTTTGAAAGTGCCGACGATTTCGAGTCGGAAATCAGGCTTATGCGTCGGCGCGACCGCGAAGAATATCGCTAGCGCAGCGCATCAATTTTCTTCTCAATCCGGCGCTGGCTGACCGGTCGGGGAGTGCCAAGTCGCTGCGCGAACAAACTGACCCGCAACTCCTCAATGAGCCAAAGAATATCCTTGTAGGCCCGCGTCTTCGACCGTTGTGTGGGAAGTCGCTTCATATGATCAGCAAGGTAGCGTTTCACCCCATCGACAACTTCCTGGCGGTCAGCATCTCGGTCCGGGTCCAGACGCATATCCTCCAGCCGGATCCGCATCGCATCGATATAGCGCGGCAAATGCTGCAAGTGCTGCACCCCATGAACCGTTATTGCGTGACGGGGGAGGTAGAAGACGAGCTGCGAACGCATGTCATCAATCGCAGGCCCCTCCCACTGATCGAGCTCCACCGAAATGTCGGCGTACGCGGCAAGCGCTGGAGCAGTGTTGACCACAGCACGCCTTACACCACCCGAGACCTGTGGCTTAATCTCGGCGAGAAGGGCGTCGAACTCCTCCGGAGTGCGCACCGGCCCCCCGTGCGACATCATCAGATCACGAATCACTGCTACACGAGCATCCTCGACCAGGCCATTTGCTCCGCCGTGGGGATAGCGGTCAACAGCGACCTTGTGGCGCAGCGGTAGGCCCTTGGTCATCTGCTGCGCATTAACGCTGATTTCGCGCAACAGCAACGTCAGTGTCGCAGTGACCATCGACGCGTCGGCAGCAGCCTTCGTCGGGTGCACCGTGACCTTGACACCGTCTTTTGTAGCTTCGAGTGCTGGGTAAGCATCAACCTCGTTACCGTCGATTGTTGTGGTCACAGTCTCCGGTACAGCGCCGAGCGAGTCCGACGTCCACTTTTTTACAGACTCAGACTCCGATTGGCGTCCAGCTTTGGATACAGACGACTTAATCTTGCCCGCCTGACGGCGTTTTAACGCTGCGAGATCCTTGTCGTGGTCGACGATCTTGCCGCGGCGGTCGATTGCCGCATAGGTAACCTGCAAGTGCGGTGGCAACGCCTGGGGGTTGAAATCCGTGGCGTTAATACCGCGGCCACCAACGCTTCGAAGCGCATCGGCGAGCGCTTCAGTAAACGGGATGTCCGTGTTGACGTCCTCGGGCATTACCTCGAGTGCACGCTGCGCAAAGTCGGGGGCGGGGACGACGGTTTTACGTAACGCCTTCGGTAGGGTGCGGATCATCTCGGCAGCGAGTTCAGAGCGCAAGCCTGGGACGAGCCAATCGAAGCCGTCAGGGTCAAGGTTTGCCAGGAGTGGCACGGGTACCTCGACAGTGACTCCATCAAACGGGTCGCCCGGTTCGAACTTGTAGCGCAGTGCGTATTCCACGGAGCCCTGGCGCTTGGCCTCGGGAAAGGCGGTCGCAGAGGCGTCAACGTTGTCGTCGTCAAGCAATGCGTTCGGATCGAAGTCCAAATAATGCTTGTCTTTCGCACGCTGTTTCTTCCACCACGAATCAAAGTGGCGAGCGGTGGTGACATTGTCGGGCAGGCGAGCGTCGTAAAAGTCGAACAACGTATCTTCGTCGACGACAAGGCCGCGGCGGCGAACCTTTTCCTCGACCTCGGCTGCTTCCGCAAGCAACGCTTCATTGTGGTCGATGAACTTATGGTGACGGTTCCAATCGCCCTCCAGCAGCGCGTGGCGGATGAACATTGTGCGCGCAGCGGCAGGATCCACCCGGTGGTAGGGAACAAGCCGATCACGCACGATGGTCACGCCGTAAAGCATGGATTTTTCGTGGACCATCGCTGCGGAACGCTTACGCGACCACACAGGTTCCGAATAGGAGTGTTTGAGCAGGTCGCCGGCGGCACGCTCAACCCAAACAGGTTCGATCTTGGCTACGTCACGAGCCCAGAGCCGTGACGTTTCGACGAGTTCAGCGGCCATGAGAAACTCCGGAGGCCGCTTAGCCAGCGACGAGCCGGGAAAGACCATAAACCGTGTCCCGCGCGCTCCCTGAAACTCTTTGGAATTGCCGTCACGCGCGCCGATATTGGAGAGCAAACCAGTCAAGAGCGACTGGTGGACTGCAGCTGCATCGCGCTCACCTGCGACACTATCGGCGGGAGACCAGCCGAGCTGTCGCTCCACGTCGCGCAATTGGCGGACAAGATCGCGCCACTCACGGATGCGCATGTAGTGGAGGAACTCGCGCTTCATACGCTTACGGAATGCGTTGCCGGACAGCTCGTCGCGGGAATCGCCGATGTAGTCCCACAGTTTCAGCGATGACAGGAAGTCGGACTCTTTGTCCTTGAAGCGGGCGTGTGCTTGGTCGGCCTGGGCCTGGTACTCCAAGGGGCGTTCTCGAACATCCTGGATGGTCATGGCTGCGACGATGACAGTGACGTCATCAAGCACGCCGAGGCGATTGGCCTCCACCAGCATGCGGGCCATCTTGGGGTCCACAGGAATGCGGGAAATATCGCGGCCAACGTTGGTGAGGGTCGGTGCGCCACCACGTTCTTTTTGCGAGATCGCCCCCAATTCGTGCAGCAGCATAAGTCCGTCGCGGACCGCCTTATGGTCAGGCGCCTGGATGAAGGGGAACTCATTGATATCCCCAAGCCGCAGCGAGATCATCTGCAAGATGACTGACGCCAAGTTTGTGCGCAGAATCTCCGGGTCAGTGAACTCTGGGCGCGCTTCGAAGTTCTCCTCCGAATACAGGCGGATGGCAATGCCGTCGGCGGTACGGCCCGATCGGCCCGAACGCTGGTTCGCGGAAGCCTGGGAGATTTCCTCGATAGGCAGACGTTGGACCTTGGTGCGTGTCGAATACCTCGAGATACGCGCCAGGCCAGTGTCCACCACATAGTGGATGCCCGGCACGGTCAGAGACGTTTCGGCGATGTTTGTCGACAACACAATGCGACGACCCGAGTGTGGGGAGAACACACGGTGCTGCTCCGCGTTGGAGAGGCGACCGAACAGCGGAACAACCTCAACGCCACGCCAGTGCTGCTTCTCAATCGCCTCCATGCAGTCACGGATGTCGCGCTCTGAAGAGAAGAAACACAGAATGTCGCCGTTGCCCTCACCCATAAGTTCTTTGCAGGCGGCGACGACACCGTCGATCATGTCGGTGTCAATCTCCTTGATGGAGCCGTCTTTTTTCTGAATCTGCTCAACCAGTGGTCGGTAGCGGATTTCGACTGGGTAAGTACGCCCGGAGACCTCGATAATCGGAGCTGGGTTGCCCTCGGCGTCGGCGAAGTGGCTGGCAAATGCCTCCGGGTCAATGGTCGCAGATGTGACAATCACCTTGAGGTCCGGCCGCTTGGGCAGCAGTCGCTTGAGGTAGCCCAGCAGGAAGTCGATGTTGAGTGAGCGCTCGTGGGCCTCGTCGATAATGATCGTGTCGTACGCGTTGAGGAAGCGATCGCGCTGCATCTCTGTGAGCAAGATGCCGTCCGTCATCAGCTTGACCGCAGTAGACGGGGATACTTTGTCGTCGAAACGAATGGCGTAGCCGACAGATTCACCGATGTCCTGGCCGAGCTCGTCGGCGATGCGCTCCGCAACGGTGCGAGCGGCGAGTCTGCGCGGCTGCGTGTGTCCAATCAGTCCACGCCGGCCACGCCCCATCTCCAGCAGCATCTTTGGAATCTGGGTGGTCTTGCCCGATCCCGTCTCGCCGGCGATAACAACGACCTGGTTGTCGCGCACCAGTTCCATGATGTCGTCGCGGCGCGCAGACACCGGCAGGTTTTCCGGGTAAGTAATTTCAGGGATCAGAGCATCGCGCTTCTCGACGACACCCCGTGCCCTCTCAATATCCTTCCCAATCGCCCGCAGCGCATCCGGCGCGCTCGCATTTTTGAGTCGCCTACGGAACCGTCGAACATCCGCAATCGGTATAGCATCGAGCGCATCGTAGAGCTGCGGCTTCGGCGGGGCGGGGGAGGAGGAAGAATGATCAGTCATAGCCAGAGGCAGAGCTTAGCGCGGAAGCAGGGATTTACCTGATTCCAGGGCCCGCTCATACGAAGCCTTCACGAGTTGCCCTAACTGCTCGAACTCCGCAACACGCTGCGAGGACGCACGGTAGACCAAGCTCACCGTGCGTTGCGCCTGTACGCCGTTTGCAAACGTTGCGGAAGCGACTCCGGGGCGAGAGCACTCAGTGCCTACCGCGGAGGCCGGAATCAACGTTGACCCCAGCCCTGCCACGACCAACTGGACGATCGTGGTCAGTGACGATGCGCGTGTCACAGCATGCTTGCGCGCGCCGGGAGTTGCCTCAGCGATCTTGCACAGCTCCACAATCTGATCCCGGAGACAGTGGCCGTCATCCAGTAGTAAAAGGTTGAGGTCCTTCAGGCTGTCCAGCCCCAGATCGGTGCTGCCGGCAAGTGGATCGTCCGGATTGGTCACTGCCACAAACGGCTCGTCGTAAAGCGGCAATTGCTCCAAACCTGGTGCGTGCGTCGGAGTGGCAAGCACTGCCAGATCGAGTTGCCCGTCGCGCAACATTTTTAACAGTTGATCCGTTTGGTTTTCTACGATGCGCGGTTCCAAATCCGGGTAGTTTTCCTCGATCCCAATAAGCACTCCCGGAAGGAGATACGGCGCAATTGTAGGGATGATGCCAATGTTCAGTGGGCCGGCGAGCTCGCCGAGCGCTCCGCGCGACTGGGCAAGAAAAGCATCGGCAGCGTCGAGGGTTGCCTTCGCATATGGCAACAGCGCTTCACCGGTGGGGGTGACGATCACGCGCCGGGTGGAACGCTCGATAAGTTGCAGGCCAAGACCATTTTCAAGCGACGCCAAAGCCTGTGACAGGGAAGGCTGGGAGATGCCAAGTTTCGCTGCTGCGCTCACAAAGTGTTTCTGTTCTGCAACCGTGACAAAGGTACGGATCTGTGCGAGTGTCGGTTTATACTCTCGATTGCTCATACTTATGAATCCTACACCGGCTAATAGGTTTTTGGTTGCAACCTTCTGCGAACTGTGTCATACTGTTTTACGTCCGAAACACATTCGTTTGACCAGATTCTTTTGGAGGATCATCATGCCGATCATGACCGTTGGAGAGCGTTTTCCGGAGTTCGACCTTCTCGCACTGAAGGGTGGCAACCTGAAGGAAGCTAACGCTGCTTCCCCGGACGACTACTTCGAGCGCGTCTCCCTGGATAAGTACGAGGGCAAGTGGAAGGTCATCTTCTTCTACCCGAAGGACTTCACCTTCGTTTGCCCGACCGAGATCGCCGCATTCGGCAAGCTCAACGAGGAGTTCGAGGACCGCGACACCCAGGTGCTCGGCGGCTCCATCGATAACGAGTTCTCGCACTTCAACTGGCGTGCAACCCACGAGGAACTGCTGGACATCCCGTTCCCGATGTTCTCGGACATCCGCCACGACCTGATCCGCGCCCTCGGTGTTGAGAACGCTGACGGTGTCGCAGACCGTGCAACCTTCATCATCGACCCGGACGGCATCATCCAGTTCGTGTCCGTCACCCCGGACGCTGTTGGCCGTAACGTCGACGAGGTCCTGCGTGTCCTCGACGCTCTGCAGTCTGAAGAGGTCTGCGCTTGCGATTGGCAGAAGAACGACCCGACCAAGAACATCGACAAGATGGCTGTGGTCCAGGAGTCCCTGAAGTAGCACCCGAACTTTAGTTTCCGTGCCGCCCCGCGCTCCTTACCGCTGGAGTGGCGGGGCGCTCCCATACCAACTGAAAGGATCAACGTATGTCTATCGATAACCTGCGCAACGCACTTCCCGAGTACGCAAAGGACCAGAAGCTCAACCTTGGTTCGCTGACCCGCTCGACCGAGCTGAATGAGCAGCAACTGTGGGGCACGCTCGTCGCCTCCGCGGCCGCGACCCGCAACGCAACCGTCATCTCCGAGATCACCGACGAGGCCAAGGAGCACCTCTCCGAGGAGGCCATCGACGCAGCCTTCGGTGCGGCCACTGTCATGGCGATGAACAACGTCGCGTACCGCGCTAAGGGCTGGTTGGGTGACGACTACGCCAACGTGAAGTTCGGCCTTCGCATGAACATCATCTCCAAGCCGGGGGTAGAAAAGGCTGACTTCGAGCTGTGGTCGCTCGCCGTTTCCACCATCAATGGTTGCGAGCACTGCGCCGTCGCCCACGCCAACACCGTCCGCGAGGAAGGCCTGACCAAGGAGCAGGTCTGGGAGTCCATCAAGGTTGCCGGTGTTGTCCAGGCTGTTGCCCAGACGATCACTATCGAAGACGCACGCTAAGCCACTAGCGCGTATCGACGATTAAACGCCGCTGGCCCCGAACCTTTCTGTTCGGGGCCAGCGGCGTTTCGTCGTTAGGCAGAGCGCTCTACATGGGGCTGAGCACCTTGGTGGTCAGGGAGAACAGGTCCTTCGGATCATCCGGATCGGCGACCAACTCAATATAGGTCTGGAAGTCGGTGCCAGCAGTCGAGTCGCGCAGGTAGCGCAGGGCGGAGAAGTCCTCGATTGCGAAGCCGACCGAGTCGAACAGTGTGATCTCCTCATCGCTAGAGCGGCCCGGGACCTTGCCTGCGATGACCTTCCACAGTTCGACGACCTCGAAGTCCTCGCCCTTGTTTTGGATCTCGCCCTCGATGCGGGTCTGGGGAGGGAATTCGACGAACACGGTGGCGTCGTCAAGAATGCGCGGATCAAGCTCCGTCTTGCCCGGGCAGTCACCACCCACACCATTGATGTGCACACCAGGGCGAACCAGGGAGTAATCCAGGATGGTGTTTTGCGCCTTGTCGGCGGTGCAGGTCGTAATGATGTCTGCGCCTTCGAGCGCATCCTCAACGCTGTCGGCGATGTAGACCTCGATGCCGAGCGGCTCGATATTGCGGCGGAACTTCTCCATCGCGTCCGGGTCGATGTCGAAGATGCGGACCTTCTCGATACCCAATGCCGCACGGAACCCGAGCGCCTGGAACTCTGACTGGGAACCGGAGCCAATCATCGCCATGACTTCAGAGTCCTTGCGCGCGAGGTACTTTGCCGCCATTGCGGAGGTTGCAGCAGTACGAAGTGCGGTGAGCAAGGTCATCTCGGCTTCAAACGTAGGGTAGCCGTTGTCTACGTCAGCCAGGAAACCGAAAGCGGTCACAGTCTGGAAGCCACGAGCCGGGTTCGACGGGTGGCCGTTGACGTACTTGAATCCGTATTCGATTGAGTCGGAGGTGGGCATCAGTTCAATGACACCGATAGGGGTGTGGCTGGCCACGCGCGGAATCTTGTCAAATTCCTCCCAGCGGACGAAGTCCTTTTCGATGTATTCGAGGATGCCGGCGATGATCTTCTCCACACCGTGGTGGTCGATCCAGCGGCACATGTTGGTGACGTCGACAAGTTGAGTCATACGGAAACTTCCTTTCAAAGTAAGAGGGGATTAATGGGTAACGATTGGGGGATCAATGTCGGGTGCTTGTTCACCAGTGACGTGCTCGTAGTTCACGTGCGAACGCGAGATGAATTCAACGCGATCGCGGACCTTGAACCAGCCGAATGCAAGCGCCGGCCACATCAGCAGCGACACAATCAGTGTCCAGGTGCCAATTGGGTAGTCGAAGGCCATGAGCACGACAACCAGCCCAAGGAACAGCAGCGAGACAATATCGGTGAACGGCGAGAATGGTGCGCGGTAATCCGGACGGGTGTACTTGCCCTGCCGGGCCAGCCGCACAAAGCGCATGTGCGACAGGGAAATTGCCGCCCAGGACGCCATCGTGCCAAGTGCCGCGATATTCAACACAACCTCGAACGCTGCCTCCGGCACGAAGTAGTTGAGCACAACGCCGAACAGGGCGACGCCGGTGGTCATCAGAATGCCACCGTAGGGCACACCACCCTTGGTGACCTTGCCTGCCCACTGCGGTGCGGAACCGGCCTTGGACAGCGAGTACATGATGCGGCCCGTGGAGTAGAGGCCGGCGTTCAGGGAGGACAACGCAGCGGTGATGACCACCAACTGAGTGATAGGACCGGCGTACGGCACGCCGATGGAGTTGAAGAAAGTCACAAACGGTGACTCGTCACCGGAGTACTGGGTGTACGGCAGCAGCATGCACAGCAGGAGCACGGAGCCGAAGTAGAACACCAGCAGGCGGAAGACAACAGCATTAATCGCCTTCGGGATGTCCTTACGGGGGTTCTTTGCCTCACCAGAGGTCGTGCCCAGCAGCTCGATACCTGCGTAAGCGAACACGACGCCTTGGATCACGATCAGTGCCGGCAGTACGCCGTTCGGGAACCAGCCACCGTGATCGGAGATGAGCGTCAGGCCAGTCAGATCACCACTCGGATTGCCGAAGATGACCATGAAGATGCCGACCGCGAGGAACGTGAGCAGGAACGCCACCTTGATCAGGGAGAACCAGAACTCCATCTCGCCAAAGAACTTCACCGAGACGAGATTCATCCCCGTCACAAGAGCGATGATCGCAAGTGCGATGACCCACTGCGGAATGTCGTTAATCCAACCGTAGAACTGGCCGAACCAGCGGATGTAGATAGCAAGTGCTGTCGCGTCAGCAACGGCGGTCGCTGCCCAGTTGAACCAGTACAACCAGCCCGAGACGTATGCGGCCTTCTCGCCAAAGAATTCGCGAGTGTAGGACACGAACGAACCCGAGGTTGGACGGTGGACAATGAGCTCACCCAGACTCCGCAGGATGAGGTATCCGATGAAACCGCAGAGCAGGTACATCAGGGCTAGCGACGGTCCGGCGGCCTCAAGGCGCGAACCTGCGCCAAGGAACAGACCGGTACCGATCGCCGAGCCAATTGCGATCATGTTGATCTGACGGGTGGACAGCCCTTTCTGCAAGCCGGCATCTTCGTCAGGAATGACGCCAGCTTTAGGACGAGTTGATGCTTCCGATGGTGGTGGTTTCGTAGTCATCGGGTTCTCCCAGGGTTGTGTCGGTTAGTGGGGGACTAGTTCCTGATGCCGGCCGGGTCGTGGATGACGCCGAAACGGTGCAGGGTTGCGGAGATGGCCTGCTCCAGTAGGTACGGGAGCAACTCACGTCGACCGTCGATGAGCGCCGGGCTATCAAAAACGGCGGTGGTGATGTCGCCGTAGATGTCTGCTGGGGCATCACCGATAACGCGGATGCGCGACGGGGTGCCTTCCACACGGTTCGCATCGACCGTGATCGCAGCAGCCTCCAGATCCGAGGCGATTTCCGCAGGAGCAACGACACGGATCTCGGAGCCGGTGATCGCTGCTGCGAGCAGCTGGCGGTAGACATCGCGCAAGCGGTAGTTCTCACCGACGTAGATCACGACCGGCTCGAGCGTGTTGCGGTAACGGAAGATGTTCGCCTCCGAGCGAAGACCAGAGTGGTCGTGACCACGACCGAACTCGCGGTCCCATGCGCGCTGGTCGTACTCAGCAGCACGGGAGAGCCAGCCGTAGTCCTCCGCATCGACGTTCGGGCGGAACGCCTCCAGCTGCTCCTGGATATCGGCGGAGATGCTCACGCCCGGCGACGGAGCCACACCATCGCGGTCACGCCACGTGCCCATCTGTGCCACATAGTTCGGGCCACCAGCCTTCGCGCCTGGGCCGACCGAAGACTTCTTCCAGCCACCGAACGGCTGACGCTGCACGATCGCACCGGTGATACCGCGATTGACGTAGACGTTGCCAGCTTCCACACGGTCGAGCCAGGTATTGATCTCGTCGCCGTCAAGGGTGTGAATACCCGCAGTCAAGCCGTAGCCGGTGGAGTTCTGCCACTCAATAGCCTCATCGAGGTCCTTGGCGTGCATGATGCCCAGGACCGGTCCGAAGCACTCGTTCTGGTGGTACCAGGAGCCAGGCTTAACGTTGTCGCGGATACCGGGGCTCCAGAACTTGCCTTCATCATCGAGCTTCTTCGGCCGGAGCAACCACTTCTCGCCCGGTTCGAGCTTGGTCAAACCGCGCTGCAGCTTCTCGCCCGGAGCTTCAATCAAGCCGTTCATCGTGGTGGAGAGCTCGGTGCCTGGGCCGACCACGAGAGTGGAAGCAGCGTCAAGGAGCTGGCCACGAATACGCTCAGACTCGGCCGCGGAGCCGACGAGAATTGCCAGCGACGCCGCGGAGCATTTCTGGCCGGAGTGGCCGAATGCCGACAGGTACAGGTCGTTGATCGCCAGATCCGGGTCGGCGGACGGCGTGATGATGATGGCGTTCTTGCCCGAGGTCTCAGCCATGACGTTAAGTTGCGGGTTCCACGACTTAAACAGTTGGGCTGTCTCAGATGCGCCGGTGAGGATGATGGCGTCCACGGCGTCGTCGGTAAGCAGTGCCTTGCCCGCTTCGCCTTCGTCAGCGCGAACGTACTGCACCGTATCCGGGTCGATGCCCTTCTCTGCGAAGACTGCCTGGATGCAATCCGCGATCAGCTTGGCGCACTGCGTCACCTGCGGTGCCGGCTTCAGGATCACAGCGGAGCCTGCAGCCAACGCCGCCATGACACCGCCGGTCGGAATGGCGACCGGGAAATTCCACGGTGGAACGACCACGGTGAGCTTGTTTGGCTCAAACTCTGCCTCAATGTCGTCGAGGTGACGGGCGCTATCTGCATAGTAGTCGCAGAAGTCGATAGCCTCGGAGATCTCCGGGTCGGACTGGTCGACAGTCTTGCCAGCCTCGTGCGCAGCAACGGAGATGAACTCGCCACGGCGGCGCGCGATCTCGTCACCAATCGCCTCGAGCACTTCTGCACGCTCGTTCGCGGACAGCGCGCCCCACGCCTTCTGCGCCTCGAGTGCGCGCGCGATGTTGTCGCGGATAGCAACCGGATCGGTGATCTCCTCACCGGTGTCGATCGATGGCGGAGTGCTCAGGTGCTTGATCGCCCAAGCACGGTTGGCCTCAAGGGCAGGATCCGTATCCGGCTCGTTGAAGAAGCGGCCGGTCGTTGCGGAAGCATGTGCGACGTGGCGCTCAGTTTCCGTATTACGGTCTTGCGTGCGGTTCGGGCCATTGTGCACGTCCCAACGGTTGCAGACAGCCCAGCGGAAGACGTTCTCTTGCTCCTTAATCGGATCGCGGTCCTCAGTCTTCGGAGCGAACAGGGCATGCAGGAAGTTCTGCGGGGCAGCGTTTTCTTCGAGACGACGCACCAGGTAGCTCACCGCCACGTCGAAGTCATCGCGGCCGACAACCGGGGTGTAGAGGATCTGGTCGCCGTACACCTCGCGCACGATTTCCTGCTGCGCAGGGGACATGCCCTGCAGCATCTCAGAGTCGATCATCGCGGTGACACCGCGGCGCTGTGCCAGCTCGTATGCCAACGCAGACGTGAACAGGTTGTGCGAAGCGATACCGATAGAAACCGCATCTGCAAACTCAGGGCGCAGGATGAAATCCAGCAGGCGGTAGTAGTTTGCGTCCACCTCATCCTTGGTCAGGTACGGAGCCTGCTCCCAACCCTTGACTTCAGCGTGGTGGCGTTCCATGGACAGGTTCGCACCCTTGACCAGACGGATCTTGATCTTGGAGCCACCGTCGGCCACACGCTTCTGGGCGAAGTCGGCCAGGTACTCGAGTGCACCAAGCGTGTCCGGCAAGTACGCCTGAAGCACAATGCCGCCCTGGTAGTCCTTGAACTCCTCCTCGCTGAGCAGCTGCGTGAACACGTCCAGCGTGAGATGCAGGTCGTGGTACTCCTCCATGTCCATGTTGATGAACACCTGAGGGCTACGGTCGCGCGCAGCGCGGTACAGCGGGCGGATGCGGTCCTTGACCAATCGAACGCATTCGTCGTAATCCCAGTGGTTGAGCTGCGACACCATCGACGATGCCTTGACGGACACATAGGTAACGCGTGGGTTCTTGATCAAATTGAGGGTGCGTTCTGCACGATCTGTTGCTTCCTTCTCGCCGAGGACGGCCTCACCGAGCAGGTTCAAGTTGAGCTGCTCGCCGCGCTGCTGCGCGTTGTCGAGCAGCTTGTTCAGTGCGTCACTTTCGGCATCGAGAACCAGGTGGCCAACGAGCTGGCGGAGACGGGCACGTGCCGCAGGAACAACTACGTTTGGCAGGAATGGGCCGACGAAAGCACCAATTCCGACGAGTAGGGAGTTGATCTGGCCGAGGAATCGGGCGTCGACACCGCGCGTGATCGCCCGCAGTGCGTGTGCTGCGACACGGTTGCTTTCCGGGCGCATGACGCGGTCAACGAAGTCCATGGTGAAGCGGACACCGTTTTCGTCGCGAAGCAACTCAGCGAGCTGCTGGGTGGAGGCGTCGTCGGCGTCTGCTTCGGCGGTAGCTTCCATCCAGTGGTAGGCGCGAGCAACAGCTGCCTCGATTACTGCCTCGAGGTCATCGCTATTCGACGGCGCGATCTGGTTGGTGCTCAGTTGTGGCATTTGTGTTCCTTATCACTCATAACTGACCAATGTGACAGGAATTAAGATAAGGCACAACTGCGATTTTCAATGCAATTAGATGCCGTCGCACGAGTCGTGCGAGGAAACCTGCAGCGCACAGCGTTGACGGGTGGGGAAAACGGGGGATAAAAATAACCCCGCCACATGCATAGTGCAGTGACGGGGTTTGAAACGTTGGTGCGTTACAGGCCACCGAACGGGCCGCGCAGCGGGTCGAACGGCTTGATCGTCTCGTCGATCTCGCCGGTCACAATCTGCTTTGCCAGCATCTTGCCGGACAGCGGGCCCAGGATGATGCCCCACATGCCGTGACCACCGTTGGTGTACACGTTTGGCACCTTCGTCGCGCCAACCAGTGGGAGACCGTCCGGAGTGACCGGGCGGGAACCGACCCACTCGTCCTGGCGATCTTCCCAGTCGATGCCACGGAAGAACGGCTTCGTCGAGTGAATCATCGAGGTAATACGGCCTGGCTGGAACGGCTCATCCGGGCCGCGGAACTCCATCGTGCCTGCAATGCGGAAGCGACCCTGGTACGGGGTGCAGGCGATCTTTGGATCCGGCAGATACACCGGGCAGGTAGCAGGCTCAGCTGTCTCAACCGAGAAGGAGTAGCCGCGACCAGCCTGAATCATCGTGTTCACACCAAGCTGTTTAGCCAAGGACGGAAGCCACGCACCGGTTGCCAAAACAACGTTGTCGGCCTGCAGCCACTCCCCGGTGGAAAGCTTCACGGCTGGCTTGCGGGTGGAGGTGACCTCTACGACCTCAACACCCGTCGTGATCTTGCCACCGCGCTCGATAATCGAATCTGCAATGGCCCGGCAGTACGGACCCGGCTCGATGAAGCGCTGACCGCCCATGCGGTAGGTTGCGCCGACCTTCTCGGTCAGCATCGGGGCGTCAGTGCGGGCGTCGTCAAGCGTGATCTGCTCGAAAGGAATATCTTGGCCGTGACGCTGAGCGCCTTCGACTTCCTTGAGGAAGCCGGCGGCTTTGCCCTCGTTTTCGAAACCGATGATGAACGGACCCTCATGTGTGGAGGCCTTCACACCACCTGCTTCGAGCTCGTCGAAAGCATCGAGGGAAGCAATATCTGCCTTAGTGAGGCGAGCCATGGTCTTGTCCCATGCGCGTCCCGTCGCGTGTGCCATGAAGTTGGCGCAGAAGCGCCACAGCTTCGGGTCGAAACGCACCGGCACATCCAAAGCAGCGTGCTTATCAAACAGTGCGGTCGGGCCGTATGCCCACAGGCTCGAGTTGGACAGCGGGATCGTCTTGCCCGGTGCCAACCAGCCGGCGTTGCCCCAGGAAGAACCGGCCGCAACATCGATGCGTTCGAGAACTTCCACCTCATGGCCATATTCCTGCAGATGCCATGCGGTTGACAGACCGGTCATGCCGGCGCCGACAACAATTGTGCGCGTCACGTTGTGCTCCTTGTCACGCTAGAACCAAAGTTTGCCCCACACAATCTAGCCGGGGTGGATGTGTTTTGGGGCAAATTAGAACTTTCCGTTTCATGCGAGCACTTCTACTGCCCCCGAACCTCCAACGAGGAGACCCGAACCTCACCCGCTTCATCGGATGCGTCGAGATCCACCACACCGTGAATCTGGAACGCGTTGTCGCCTTCGGGGTCGTTAATAATCTGGGTGACCTGCCAGGATCTGCCGGATTGATCACCGATGTGGAAGAATTCAGGACCGCGTGCGTCTGGGCCAAGATCGACATCGTCGTACTCGTCGAAGTAGTCGTCCATCGCCCCCGGCCAATCCACCCGCTCGTCTGTTTCTAGGTAGTCGAGCATCTCGGCCAACTCATCTTCTTTCTCATAAGCGAACAGTTCGACCATTCGGAAGAAGTAGTTGCGGACCATGATTGTGAACGCACGACGGTTGGCGGTCAGTGCGGATGGGTCTTGTACACCAAACGCCAGCTCTCGGTCGATGGTTTCCTGGCTGACAGGTTCGTCTTCTCCGGTCATGTGCGCCCATTCGTCGATGAGCGACGAGTCCACCTGACGAATCATCTCGCCGAGCCATACGACGATGTCCTCGAGCTCGTCGTTCATGTAGGCATCGGGGATGGAGTAGGAGAGCGTGCGCCAAGCATCGGTGAGGTAGCGAAGCACCACACCCTCGGAGCGCGCCAGCCCATATGTGGAAATGAGATCGGAGAACGTCATTGCGTGCTCGATCATGTCCCGCACCACAGACTTCGGCGACGGCTCGAACTCCTTCGCCCACGGGTTGCCCTGGGTGAAGGTATCGAACGCTTCGTCCAACTCGTCGGCCAATGGCTTCGGATAGGTGACATCCTCAATAATCGCCATGCGCTCGGTGTAGTCAACACCTTCAGCCTTTAGCGCAGCAATTTCTTCTCCACGAGCGGCTTTCTCTTGCGCTTGGAGGAGTTGCCTCGGGTCGTCGAGGATCGCTTCAAATGCTGAGATGACATCAAGGGTGTATGTATCCGATTCCGGATCCAGCAGGGTAAGAAACGCCAGTGCGAACGGAGCGAGAGGTTGATTTAGCGCAAAGTCGCGGTCGAGCTCCTGCGTCAGCGTGTATGGGCGAAACGCGGGAGAGTCCGGAGTACGTTCCACCACTCCAGCGTTAATCAGCCCACGGAATAGCTCCACTGCGGTGAGGATGTCCCTGTTCTGCTTCGCACGGTTGTCGTGGTTGTCGCGCAGTAACTTGCGCATGTGCTCGTAGCCGTCACCAGGACGTGCCACCACGTTGAGCAGCATCGAGTTGCTCACCTTGAACTGGCTTGTCAGTTCTTCGGGTTCAGCGACCTTCAGACGTTCAAAAGTGTTCTCAGACCAGGAAACTTCACCGTCGCGGGCAGATTTCTTCCGTATCTTCTTGAGTTTCTTCGGATCATCACCCGCCTTGCGGCGCAGCTTTACGTTTTCTATCTCGTGTTCGGGCGCTTCCACCACTACAGTGCCTTCGGTGTCGTAGCCTGCGCGACCTGCGCGGCCTGCGATTTGGTGGAATTCACGCGACTTCAAGATGCGCTGGCGAGTTCCGTCGTATTTGGCCAACCCAGTGATGAGCACTGTACGAATCGGCACGTTAATCCCCACACCGAGCGTGTCTGTACCGCAGATGACCTTCAGTAAGCCGGTTTGGGAAAGCCGTTCGACAAGGCGACGGTACTTCGGCAACATGCCTGCGTGGTGGATTCCGATGCCACGACGCACAAGTTTGGACAGCGTCTTGCCAAACGTGGTGGTAAAGCGGAAATTGCCAATCTCTTCAGCGATCCGCTGCTTTTCCTCATCCGTAATGATTTTCATGCTGGTCAGCGCTTGCGCTCGTTCAGTGGCTTCGCGCTGAGAGAAATGCACAACGTAGATCGGTGCCTTGCCGTCGGCGAGCAGCTCCTCAATCGTCTCGTGCACCGGCGTGAACACATAGTGGAAATCCAGCGGAACGGGACGCTCAGCGCCGCCCACATAAGTGGTGGTGCGCCCGGTGCGTTTCGTCAGGTCCTCCTCGAGCCACGCAGTATCGCCTAGTGTCGCCGACATCAGCAGAAACTGTGCCTTTGGCAACTCGAGGAGCGGAACCTGCCAGGCCCATCCGCGCTCCGGCTCGGAATAGTAATGGAACTCGTCCATGACGACCTGGTCGATCCGTGCATGCTCGCCCTCTCGTAGCGCGATATTTGCGACGATCTCCGCTGTGGCTGCAATGATTGGCGCATTGGAGTTCACCGTTGCGTCACCGGTCATCATGCCGACGTTTTCAGCGCCGAAAATCTCGCACAGCGCGAAAAACTTCTCGCTTACCAGTGCCTTAATCGGCGCGGTGTAAAACGATCGTTGTCCACGGGCGAGGGCAATGAAATGCGCCGCGTTGGCCACCATGGACTTCCCGGATCCAGTTGGGGTAGCCAAGATAACGTTGTCGCCAGCGAGCAACGCTAGCGAAGCTTCCTCTTGAGCAGGGTAGAGGCTGATACCGCGGGACTCGGTCCAGGAGGTAAACGAGTCCCACACCACGTCCTCGAAGAGGGACTCTGGTGCTTCGGCAATGTCGGAGAGCATATCAGTGAGCGTCACGCTCACCACCGTAGCTGACCGCCCCGACATCCCATCAGCATTTAGGATGTTGCGCCGGTGTCACCGTCGCTGTCGTCGCTGTCGCCGTCACCTTCTTCAGCGTCGGGGTCGATGAAGTAGTAGTCACGCAAGCGCCGATCAGTGTCCTCATCGTGAGGCAGGCTGCGCTGTTGACCACGGTTGCGGTCACGGTCCTCTATGGCGGTGAGGTAGTTCTCAAAAGCCTCGCTAATTTCCTCACCAGACGGCATCTGCGCCTCGCCAGGCATCATGGCCTGCGGATGGTGGCGACGGTATTCCTCCATCTCCTGGTCATAGTGTTCCTCCAAGGCCTGGACCACATGGGTGATCTCAGCGGAGTTCGTCGTTTGTTCTGCAAGTTGCTGGGAGACCCGCTTCATGTCGCCTTCCAACGAACCAAGCGGGAAGGTCAACGTGGTGGAATCCTCTACCGACTGCAAGAGCTGGAAAGTTGCGTGCGGGTACGGAGAAGCAGCGACATAGTGCGGGACGTGCGCTGTGTAGCCTGCGACATTTCGCCCACGCTTGTGGAGTTCGCGCTCAATGAGAATTGCGGCGGAGCCAGGAACGCTCACCATACCGTCGAAGGTGTACATCGAGCCGACGAGGTCGGTGTCGTTGCCGTGTGCTGATACCACAAGGGGGCGAGTGTGTGGCGCGCCCATAGGGGCAGCGTAGAGGCAGATCGTTTTATCCACGTTGAAACGCTCGACGAGGTCGGCGACTGCATTGCTAAACGCTTCCCAGCGAAGATCCGGTTCAGGCCCGGACAGGAGCAAGAAAGACTTGCCCTTGCTGTCGCGCAGGACCCGCATATCGAGTTGCAGGTCTGCAACGTCTGCGATTTCAGCATGGGCGAGTGTCACCGTTGGGCGTCGTGAGCGGTAGTCGATGAGCTCGTCGTTGCTAAACGTCGCCACCGTATGGGTCTCTAGCGCGGCCTTAAGATGGTCGGCTGCAGACTCAACTGCGTGACCTGCGTCGGCGTAGCCGTGCATGGCAATAATCAGCGCCGGGCCCGATTGGGAGGTGCTGTCCACGGTGGGCGAGGGGTACTCAAGCTCGTACATCTGCTGATCGTAAGTCACGGTTGTAGATCTCCTGAAATGGTATCGCTGATTCCCCCACCACAACGAAGGAAGCGAGCAAAACATTCCCCGTTATGTTTTTGGATGGAACCGAACACTGTTTCAGTGCGTCTGATATTTATGACAGACACTCAACCACAAGGAACTCATTCATCGGATGGTGCTGGCGCGGCGCACCACGACACCTACACATTGCAATCGCCCGCGCACTTGATTGCATCACTTCCTGGAACTCTCGGGTACTTTCCAACTGAAACTGTTTCGCTGATCACCTTGCAAGCGCGTCCGGGGGAACCTGACATCTTGGATGTTGGACCGTATTTGTGCTCGGATTTGGGCAGCACAGAGCAGCTTCGCAACATGCTTGAGCAACTGCCAATAACGCAACGTGTGGCGACGTTTGGCGTGATCATTAGCCGAGTCCCTGATTCGGAGATGGTCAAACAGGCCGTTAAGGAGTTGCGAGACAGTTATCAGGGGATTGTGCCACTGGTCGACGCGTGCTGGTTAGTTTCGGAAGTCGCTGATGGCACCCCGTACCGCCTCGCGTTCTCCAACGAGACGGAGAACGCACAGATCTGGGGGTGGGAGGACACATTCGCTTCGGGTACGGTCGCTTCGGTGATCGCGTCGCCGGCGATGCGGCCGTACATCGATAACGGCTTGCTGCCGGAGCTCGATCGCGCGGATACGTTCGAGCACTTCGACCCGCTATTGCTCAGCGATGCTGTGCGTTGCGACGAGGTCGCGCCCGCTGCGTATCGACGAGGCCTTGACCTAATGGATCTGGTCTCAGTGGCACCTGCCCTTGCGCGCCGGGACGTCGAGCGGGCCTGCGAGCTCTTCGTCTCAACGCCAGCGGATTCGATCATTGACGGGGATGGATACGTTGAACTGAGCGATGTGTTTCAGTCGGATGACGAAGTCGAACTTATCGCCGCGATGCTGAGCAGAAGCCGGTTGCGCGACTGCTTAATCGTCGACGCGCTTGCATACCCGTTCGGGGCATCCGCGGTCATGCTGTGTATCGCGAGGAACTTCACCGGAGCCATTCGGGCCAACGCGTTGTGTCTTTGGGCGATGGTTGCCCTTTCCCAACGCTTGTACGCATGGGCGGGCACTGCGTTGCGGTGCGCAGACGAGGAAGTTCCAGGTCATGCGCTGTCGAATCTGCTGCTGCAAGTGATGCTGGCGGGCAAGGCAGAAGAGATTCTTGAAGTGAGCAGTCGAGCATGCAGAGACACGTGGCTCGAATTCGGAGGTTAACGCGCCGAGTGCGAACGGCTTCCCAGTTCGCGGGTGAACGCCCATGCGTCCTCGACGATTCGGCGTAGATCTGTGCGGGTGGGGTTCCAACCAAGCTCACTTTTGATCTTTTCGGACGACGCGATGAGCACAGCCGGGTCGCCTGCACGGCGAGGAGCTACCTCAGCTGGGATGGGATGGCCGGTGACTTCGCGACACATCTCCACAACTTCTCGCACCGAATAGCCAGCACCGGAACCAAGGCTATAGATCTTGTGTTGGCCAGGCGTGTTGTTTTCCAAAGCGAGCATGTGGGCGTCGGCGAGGTCGCGGATGTGAATGTAGTCGCGCACGCAAGTACCGTCGTTTGTTGGCCAGTCATCGCCGTACATCATGATCTTGTCGCGGTAGCCCATGGCAACCTGCAACACAATGGGGATGAGGTGGGTTTCAGTGATGTGGTTTTCACCAACACCGTTGTGTGCGCCGGCGACGTTGAAGTAGCGCAGACTCGTTGCGCCGAGGCCGTACGCATTGGCGTAGGACGTGATTGCGTGGTCAATCGCTAGCTTGGAGGCGCCATAGGGATTCGTTGGACGTGTTGGCGCATCTTCGGTAATCGGCACGGTGTCTGGTTCACCGTAGGTGGCAGCGGTCGAGGAAAACACCAGGGATTTCACGTCGTGCTTGCGCATTGCGTCGAGCAACGCGAGTGATACTCCGACATTGCCATGCCAGTACTTGGCGGGATCCTCCATCGACTCGCCGACAAGCGAGCGTGCAGCGAAATGCAGTACGCCATCGATGTCACCGTCAGCCAGTACGTCGTCGATAACATCGACAATGTTTCCCTCAACGAGCACAGCCTGCTCAGGGACAGCGTAGCGGTTTCCAGTGCTGAAATCGTCGATAACGGTGACGTCGTGGCCTGCTTCAAGCAGTGCTTGCGCGCACACACTTCCGACGTATCCTGCGCCGCCTGTGACTACAAGTTTCATGGGGTTTCTCCTCGAAGCGTTAGTTGAGCGGTTCGACGCGCAGCGCGTGTGCCAGCTCAGATGGAAGTACAACAGTTTCTCCGTTGGCGGTCTTGACTTCCAGCGCGCCGTCTTCAAATGGAGTCAACGTCACTTCTTGGCCGACGAAGTGACCGATGCCTGCAAGGGAGACACCGTCTGTCAACGGGACCTGAAGAATTTCCGAAATCTGCACAACACGCGCTCTGGTCGGCTCCTGGATTCGAAGATCGGTCGCTCGAGTTCCGCGTGTCTCGGGCACCCCCTGTGGTGCTCCCAGCTCTTCCAGTGCGGGGATCGGGTTACCAAATGGGGAGTGGGTGGGGTTATCCAACACTGCGACAAGGCGACGTTCGACCTCTTCGCTCATGACGTGTTCCCAGCGACATGCCTCGTCGTGCACTTTCTCAATATCAAGGCGCAGCACGTCGGTCAGAAGACGTTCCGCGAGACGGTGTTTGCGCATCACCGCGGTTGCGAGTGCGCGCCCTTCCTCAGTGAGGGAGAGGGAACGGTCTTGCTCAACAACGATAAGTCCGTCGCGCTCCATGCGTGCCACAGTTTGCGACACGGTGGGGCCAGACTGCTCAAGCCGTTCAGCGATGCGAGCGCGAAGGGGAGTGATGCCCTCTTCTTCCAGCTCGTAGACCGTTCGCAAGTACATTTCTGTGGTGTCGACGAGGTCACGCACGGTTGTTGGTTCCTTCCACTCGACGAGGCAGCAGCTGTTGCTGCTATAACGAACGTTCGACAAATACTGTAGCCCAGCGATAGTGACCTAAGTCCCATCACTGGGCGTAGTTGTTGTTTTTCCTAATGGCTACATTGCGTAATCGCGAAGACGGTCTGCACGTTCGCCCACACGAAGCTTCGCCATGACTTCGCGTTCGATCTGACGTACACGTTCCCGGGATAGTCCGTACTGTCGGCCAATCTGGTCCAAGGTGCGCGGCACACCGTCAGTCAGTCCATAGCGCATGCGGATGACATCCTGTTCGCGCTGCTCAAGGCCATTAATGATGTCTTGAATGTCGTCATGGCGCAGCGTAGTTACGACGGCGTCTTCGGCGTCGGTGGCTTCCGCGTCCTCGATGAAGTCACCCAAAGGCGCCTCTTCATCTGCACCGACCGGCATATCCAAGCTGACGGGGTCGCGGGATTGGCGCAGCAGCATTTCGATCTTGGACTCTTCGATGCCGGACTCTTCGGACAGTTCCTCGTTCGTCGGCTCACGGCCGAGAGATTGATACATTTCGCGACGAATACGTGAGAGCTTGTTGACCTGTTCGACAAGGTGCACAGGGAGGCGGATTGTGCGGGACTGGTCAGCCATACCTCGCGTGATTGCTTGGCGGATCCACCAGGTGGCGTAGGTGGAAAACTTAAAGCCCTTGGCGTAGTCAAACTTTTCCATCGCACGAATAAGGCCGAGGTTGCCTTCTTGGATGAGGTCCAACAGTGGCATTCCGCGGCCGGTGTAGCGCTTCGCAAGCGATACGACCAGGCGCAGGTTCGCCTCGAGGAGGTGCGCGCGCGCCTTGCGGCCTTGCTTAGCGAGGATTGTCAGGTCGCGCTTTTTTGCCCGGGTGAGTTTCACCTCCGGATCGTCGAGAAGATGCTGAGCGTAGAGGCCAACTTCGATCTGTTGGGCAAGCTCGACCTCTTCTTCAGCGTTGAGTAGGGCGGTTTTGCCGATGCCGTTGAGATAAACGCGTACAAGGTCTGCGGATGGGTTGTCGTTGGTCTGATTACGTCGGCTACCGCGGTCGACGTTCTCTTCTTTTTCTGTGGCACGATCCGGCTGGGTCATGTGACAACGCCTCCTCGGACTGGGGTGAAACACTTCATGTTGCATCGCTGCAATCTGATAGAGCAACGGTCCGAGGTGAAGAGGTGTTCCCGCGGGCACCATTTATATTCACTGAGCGTTACGTTTCTACCAACACGGTGAACGGCCCTTCGTTGACACTCTGGACTTGCATGTTGGCGCCGAATCGCCCTTCTTCGACATGAATTCCGCGTTCACGCAGTGCCGACGCGATCTTTGCGATGATTGGCTCCGCAACTTCGCCAGGGGCAGCGTCTCCCCACGATGGGCGGCGACCCTTGGCAGTGCGGCCTAAAAGCGTGAACTGGCTGACTAAAAGCACCGGAGCATTGACGTCTTCAACGGACTTTTCCCCGTCGAGAATGCGCAGTTCTGCAATTTTGCGGGCCATCTTTTGCCAGGCTTCTTCGTCGTCTTCGCGGCCAACGCCGACAAGGGCGAGGATTCCGCCTGTCTCAGCGCAATTGATAGCGCCGACAACGTCGCCGTCGACGGTGACGGAAGCCTCGGAAACGCGGGTCAGGACGGCTTTCACAGGATATTCCTCTGTTTCTGATCAGATAGCGGCGATTTCTGCGGGTAGGACAACGCCATGACGGACAAGATCAACTGTGGCTGCCGAGCTGGATTGCTCAAGTTCATGTAGTGCAGCCTCGTCGTTAATACCGTTGGCAGCAGCGTAGAGCCCAGTGACGTCGCGAAGCGCAAGGCCTTGCGGGTGCAGCCCACGAATAACGGAGAGCACCCCAGCATCCACGGTATGGGTAAACCGTGGCCCGTCCGTGCGAGTCACACGGATGACCTCGGGTGCGAAGCCGATACCGGTTTCGGTGTCGGCCAAACTGACCTCCTCAAGCGCGACCCCTGGGCGCAGCATGTATTGGGCATCAAGAACTTCGGCGAAGGATTTTCCACGCAGCCAATCGCTACGCAGGAAGTATTCTTCAACCTCCGGTGCTAAGCGGTCAGTGAAATGCTGGGATAGTTCCTCAGCGGTGACCTCAGTTGCGGCATCGCCGATATCTTCCAAGACAATCCACCCGAATCCGATTCCAGTGACGTTATTTTGCGCAAAGTGCTCCAGCCACCGTTCGGTGCGTTCGATGCCTTCAGTAGAGCGGGGGTCGATGGATTCGTCGCGAAGCCACGTGGAGATGTACATCCCTGGATCCACAACATCGCGCTGCAGCACCCAGGCGTTCACTCCTGTGCTGGGCAACCACGACGCCACTCGAGACTGCCAGGACGCATCCTTGCTGTGCACCCAGGAACCCAGGATGAAAGCACGGCCGCCTTCGGCAAGATGTTCCACTGCGCCGGAGACAACGAGCTCGGAGGCCGCATCAAGATCCAAGCCTGAATCGCGGTAGACATGGCCCACCTCGGGTAGTCCGACAACAAATGGGGGGTTGGCCACAATGCGGTCGAACCGTTCGCCCGCAACAGGTTCAAACCAACTTCCTTGCCTCAGTTCCACATTGTCTACACCGTTGGCAGCAAACGTCGCTCGAGCTAAGTCCAGCGCTCGACCGTGAACATCTGTCGCGACAACTCTCTTAGCAACGTGGGCCTGTGCAAGTGCCTGCACCCCCGAACCCGTTCCCAAATCCAAAACAGACGACACCGGTGTCTGAGGCGCAGCCGAAAGCAGTGATAAGGAAGCGGCGCCAACGCCGAGAACATGATCGTGTCCTGGGACGATGTCGGTCATCGACGCATCGAGATCGGAAAAGACAAAGCGCTCCTCATCTGCGATCACATGCGGGCGCACATCGAGTGCGATGTGAAGTTCGGCATTGTCGGTTGCAGGGGCGACCACGCAGTCGTCGATAAGCAGCTGCACAAGCTCTTGCGACAGCACATCACTGAGTTCCGCTGCGGTGCATGGCTCGCGCAAGATAAAAAACCGGATCAACCGCGACAAACGGGACCCATCCTGGCACGCGTGGCGCACTACTCCAGGCTCACCGCGAAACATCGCCTGCGTCGCGGCTGGCCCAAGGTGCTCAGCAATCCCTGCGGACGTAAAACCGGCCTTTGCCAATGCTTGGGCAAGAGTTTTCGCTGTCTCCGGGCTTACCGTTACTGAATCACTCATCGTTGTCTCCTGTTGCATCATCCCCACCGTCGTCGTGATCGATGATATCGGGCACGTTTGCCGTGCTTGATGACGAACTCTCGAGCGCCACACGACGAGAGTTCTCCAACCGAATCTCCTCACGCACTACCGCAGGCTTGTACACGTTTTTTGAGCGTGCATCCCGCTTCTCGCCCTGTGCGTTGCCCAACACCACCGCAATCCAAGGCAGCGGTACCGAGACGACGAACAATATCGCCGCCAGCACCCACCAGCTCATCCACGCAGCCCAGATCGCGGCGAGGATGAACGGTAGGCGAAGCCCCTGCAAAATGGCGTACTGCTTCTCACGAGACTGCCGGTTTTGTTCAGGACTCGTCACCGCGTCTGTGATCAAGGCGCGGGCCATGCGACGACGGCGACGCGAGTGGGGCACAGAGGAGTCGACGACATCCTCGGCTTGAGCGTCAACCGTCTGATCGTCCTGGCTCAAACTAGAGAACAACCCGTCACGGGCTCGGTCCCGCGGATCAGAATCGGGGGAAACGTTCTCATTGGTGCTCATATGCGTCGAGGTTAGCCCTCCGGCTTAACCTCTCGCTCAATTTGGGGCATGATAGAGCGCGTGAACACGACGACGAAGACACTTGAACGCCCGGATTTGCGGGAAGATACCTCGTCGACAACCGACGACGGAACCCCGAAGTTTTTCCACTACGTCAAAAAAGACCAAATTGTCGACTCTGCGATTTCCGGCAAAATGGTCGTCGCCCTGTGTGGCGAAACCTTCCCGGTGAAAAAACAAGCAAAGCCCGGCTCTCCGGTGTGCCCGGACTGCGAGCGGATCTATAAGGGGCTGCGCCGCAAGTGACAGCCGCGTCTTCTGGGCCTTCGCTGCGCAAATGGCAGCAGGAGGCCCTCGATTCGTTTCTGAGTACCAAGCCACGCGACTTCATGGCTGTGGCAACGCCCGGCGCAGGTAAGACCACCTTCGCGCTCACGCTTGCCTCGACCCTGCTTGCTGACCGCACCGTTCAGCGCATTATCGTTGTCGTACCGACCGAACACCTCAAGCACCAGTGGTCGGACGCCGCCAAGCGGTTCGGAATGTCGTTGGACCCAAACTTCACCAACTCTTCGGCAGTCAACGCCGCCTACGACGGCATCGTCGTCACGTATGCGCAAGTAGGTATGCACCCCTTCAAACACCATGCTGTCGCTTCAGCACGACGCACGCTGGTGATTCTCGACGAGATCCACCACGCAGGTGACTCCAAGAGCTGGGGTGATGGTGTCTACGAGGCATACAACGACGTCGAACACCGACTCGCTCTGACCGGTACACCATTTCGTTCCGACGACTCGCAGATTCCTTTCGTGCGCTACGTCGAAGACGGCGCCGGCCACCTCGTCTCAGAATCGGACTACACCTACGGCTATTCCCACGCACTGGCCGATGGCGTCGTCCGACCCGTGGTGTTCCTTGCATACTCGGGCGAAGCACAATGGAAAGACTCAGCAGGGGAGGAGTACTCAGCTCGCCTCGGCGAACCACTGAACGCCGAACAAACCGCACGTGCATGGAAGACCGCACTGGACCCGAAAGGTGACTGGGTCGCAGCCGTCCTTAATGCTGCACACACCCGCCTGATGAAAGTCCGCGCAAACATGCCAGACGCTGGCGGACTAGTCATCGCCACCAACAAAACCACCGCCCGCGCATACGCGAAGATCCTGGAAAAACTTTCCAACACCCCAGTCACGCTCGTTCTTTCCGACGAACCAGGCGCCTCCGATCGAATCGACGAATTCTCAGCATCTCGCGACGAATGGATGGTCGCTGTCCGCATGGTGTCCGAAGGCGTCGACGTGCCACGCCTATCCGTCGGCGTCTACGCAACCTCAGCATCCACACCATTGTTCTTCGCCCAGGCCATCGGACGCTTCGTCCGTTCCCGCATGCCCGGCGAATCGGCCTCCGTCTTCCTGCCCTCCGTCCCAGTGCTGCTGCGCCTGGCTGAGGAAATGGAAGTTTCTCGCGACCACGTCCTAGGCAAACCTCACCGCGAATCCGGCTGGTCCGACGAACTGCTCGAGCAGGCCAACCGCACCCAAAACGAACCCGACGAAACCTCCGGATACGAAACCATCGGAGCATCGGCGGAGCTCGACTCGCTGATCTTCGACGGATCCACCTACGGCACCCCAACAGTCGCCGGCTCTGCAGAGGAACAAGACTTCCTCGGACTGCCCGGCCTCCTCGACGCCGAGCAAGTACGCACCCTGCTGGCCAAACGCCAGGCCGACCAACTCGACGCACGCGATGCTGAAGAAAAAGCGCGCCGGGCAGAGGAACGACGCGCTCGTGAACGAGCAGAGATCCTCGGGGAGCCGCAGAAGGTAACACAGCCGGTGGAGGAGACTCCCCAAAGTGCAACTGCAGCTGACGAACTCCCTCAGCTACGCAGCGAACTCAACGCGCGCGTATCCATCGTCGCCAGCAAAACTGGTCGCCCACACGGTGCGATCCACACCGAGGTACGAAAGGCCTGCGGAGGTCCACCGACTGCACTGTGTAGCGCGGAACAGCTCCGAGAACGCATCGCATACCTTCGTGACTGGTGACACCGAAGTCGGTACAGTGGGCGGGCACATTACGTAAAACGAGGAGAAACGAATGACTGACCGCTACAACCCCAACGGTTACCCGAACGACCCGAACGGCCACCCTGAGGGAGTCTCGCCCTATAACCAGCCGCAGCCGGAAGGCTACGACACAGCGAACAACTACGCCGGCTATGAGGCACCAGCGGGCTATGACACGGCCCAGAGCCCCTCCGCTTACGGCGCGCCCTACGGCACAGCGCCGGTAGGGGAGCAGAAACCTAATGGCGTTGCAATGGCAGCCCTGATTTTCGGCATTCTCTCGATCCCTGCCATGTTCACGTTGTTCGGTGCCATCATTCTTGGTGTCATCGCGGTGATCCTCGGCATCGTTGGTATCCGTAAATCGAAGAACATCGTGGGGCCGGGTTCCCGCAAAGGCATGGCGGTGACCGGCCTGGTCCTAGGCGCTTTCGCAATGATCGCAACTGCGGTGATGATCTTCTGGGGTGTGTACTTTGCCAAGGACATCATCGGCGATTGTGAACAGTACCAATCGGACAACGCTGCATACCAGAAGTGCATCGAAGATGGCTTCAATGAAAAGATAAATGAAATGGAAGGGTCCTCGAACTAAAGACCGCGGTGATACTCGCCGTAAACGAGTAGCACCGAGTAAAGCGCAAGCTCAGCGCCCCGGCAGATACATGATCTGGCCGGGGCGCTGAGCTTTGTCGCGTGAAAATTTAGTCCAGGTAGTCGCGCAACACCTGGGAGCGCGACGGGTGACGCAACTTCGACATCGTCTTCGACTCGATCTGGCGGATACGTTCACGCGTGACGCCGTAGACCTGACCAATCTCATCTAAGGTGCGCGGCATGCCATCGCTCAAGCCGAAGCGCAGGCGAACGACGCCAGCCTCACGTTCGGTGAGCGTGTGCAGAACGTCTTGCAGCTGATCCTGTAGAAGCGTGAAGGACACGGCATCCACGGCAACGACTGCCTCGGAGTCTTCGATGAAGTCGCCGAGCTGGCTATCGCCCTCGTCACCAATCGTCTGGTCGAGCGAAATCGGCTCACGAGCGTACTGCTGGATCTCGAGGACCTTCTCCTCGGTGATATCCATTTCCTTTGCCAGTTCGAGCGGCGTTGGCTCGCGACCGAGGTCCTGCAGCAGCTCACGCTGAATGCGGCCAAGCTTGTTGATGACCTCGACCATGTGCACCGGAATACGAATGGTGCGGGCCTGGTCTGCCATAGCACGCGTAATTGCCTGGCGGATCCACCACGTGGCATAGGTGGAGAACTTGTAGCCCTTGGAATAGTCGAACTTCTCAACGGCACGGATGAGGCCAAGGTTTCCTTCCTGAATCAGATCCAGGAATGCCATCCCGCGGCCGGTGTAACGCTTGGCCAGCGACACGACGAGACGCAAGTTCGCCTCGAGCAGATGGTTCTTTGCCTTGCGGCCATCACGAGCAACCGCGCGGAGATCACGCTTTACCGCAGGCGTGAGCTTTGCATCCTTGTCGCCTTCTGCAGCAGCACGTGCCATCTCGTCGAGACGGTGCTGTGCGTAGAGTCCTGCCTCGATGCGCTTCGCAAGAGAGACCTCTTGCTCTGCATCGAGAAGTGCAACCTTGCCGATTTGCTTGAGGTAGGCACGAACAGAGTCCGCGGATGCGGTCAGCTGAGCATCCTTGCGTGCTTGGCGCAGGGCAGCGGATTCTTCAATGTCCCAGACAGAAGAACCGTCGTCCTCTTCTTCCTCGTCATCTTCGTCTTCGGTCTCGTCGGCGTCGTCCATGGCACCGTCGAGATCTTCGTCGAACGCGTCGTCCTCATCGTCGCCCATGTCCGGGTCGTAATCCTCGGCATCGGTCGGATCCAAGGACTCGTCGTCCGCGCTTGTTGCCTCGAGATCCTCGGTCTCGGCTTCGTCCGCCTTCGCTGCAGCGGTTTGAGCAGCCTTTGTGGTGCGCTTCGCCGCAGACTTACGGACAGTTTTCTTCGCGGACTTCTTTACCGTCTTCTTGGCTGTCTTTTTCGCGGTTTTCTTCGCAGTCTTTTTAGCAGTCTTTTTCGCGGTTTTCTTCACTGCTTTTTTGGCTGCTTTCTTCACCGTCTTCTTGGCAGGCTTCGAGTCGGTACCGGAACCGTTGCTCTCGCCACCGTTTGACGGATCCACAGGCTCGCCATGAACGGTGTTGTTGCTTGAAGCTTCGCTGGCTACCACGTACGCCCTTTCGACTCATCAGACTATCTCGGGGCCGGGACCTCGCAAGAGGTTCGGCCCACAACCACTGCGATGTGCACTTCACCGTTGTGAAGTGCAGTTGGTGCAGTGTTTGCTACCACTGGAAAACCAGGGTACGCAAGCACATAAAAATTTTCAGAACGCCCATCCTAGCAAGCAGGTGAACGTTCCATTTTTATGTGCCTACTGCACGTATGGGCGCGTAGCCCGAATATGCAGAATGTCAACACCCTACAGGATTTACCTATGAGGTGAGCCAGCGACATGACCGGCACCGGCCTTGGCAGCGCCCACGATGCCTGCTCGATTCAGTAACTTGGCCACAACTACTGGAGTGTTGACGTTCAGCAGTGGAACCCACTGGTCACTGTTTTCCGAAACACCGCCGCCAACGATGATGACATCCGGGTTGAGGAGTCGTTCGTATTCGCAAAGAACAGTTTCCACGCGCTTGGCCCAATCGGCGTAAGAAAGGCCTTCCCTCGTGCGCACGGCGGATGACGCAAGGTGTTCGGCCTCGGTGTCGTCGATAAGCAGATGCCCGAGCTCGCTATTGGCAAAGAGCTGACCGTTAGCTAGAAGCGCTGAGCCGATACCCGTGCCAAACGTCAGAAACAAGGCAGAGCCGCGCTGTGCTTCGGGGCTTCCGAAAGACACCTCCGCAAGCCCGGCTGCGTCGGCATCGTTGAGCACAGTGACATCGTGGTGCCCCAGCACGGTAGAGAAGAGCTCAACCACATCCGTGCCCACCCAAGTCGGGTCAATATTCGCCGCAGTGCGGGCAATGTTGCGGACAATCACGCTCGGAAGCGCAATCCCAACCGGGCCTGACCATGCTGCTTGACGCGTTAACTGCGCGATCGCCTCTGCAATAGCGTCAGGGGTCGCCGGTTGTGGCGTAGGCACCTCAAGTCTTTCACCGTGAAATTCGCCACTGTGAAGGTCGACAACCGCAGCCTTCAGGGAGGAGCCTCCAACGTCAACTCCAAAGCCGAACCGGGATGAAGGGGAAACTGAGCGCGACACGTGCGACTCGTTGTGTGGTTGAGGTGAGGTCATGTGCGCAGTGTACAAACTTGCACCCTTGTGCGGATGATGTCGAAAAAATGAGTTTCTACCAGCAAAGATGACAGAAGCATGGACGTGCTTTAGTATTCCGCTCAAATGTCGCGTGTAGAGGCGCGATCAAGCACGACGTTGAGCTGGAGGAACATCAAGCATGGCCACCGATTACGATGCGCCGCGCCGCCGCATGGACGACGACATCGAAACCGACTCCCTCGAAGGCCTGAAGGCAGCAGAGGTTGCAGGCAGCAGCATGGACGATGATGGGGAAATCGTTGAGCCTGTCGAGCCCCCGACGCAGGACCTCTCGGGTGAGGAACTCAATGTTGAGGTCAAGCCGCGACAGGAAGACGAATTCACCTGCGCGTCCTGCTTCTTGGTGCAAAAGAACAAGCGCCTCGCCTATGTCGAGGACGACGGCTCCAAGATCTGCCTCGACTGCGAGTAATTAGTACCAGGCGGCGCAAGCCGTTATCCGCTCCTCGCAGAGATTAGGAGCGGCCCGTAAGGCCCGGAACGAATGCATCAAGCACGGCTTCCGGGTCTTTTGCTGAAATAAGCCAATACGGCGTCGGATCCTCAGGGTCATCGAGCACGAGAAGAACATGCTCGGGCACCCACGACCGCGTGATGAGGAACGCTGCCGGATCGAGTTGCCTACCCAAAGCATTCTGGCGGGCGGAAGCCGGCACAACCGTCGCGCGGTCCACGACCGTACTGGGCAAGTTCGCATCCCCGGCGAGCAACCAGCGGGTCCCGTCAGGGTCCTGCTCAACGGTCAGCGTGTAGCGTGAAAGCCACACCAAAAACCAGACCGCTAACGCGCCTGCAACAACAAAGCCGCCAACAAACCACCACATGTTGCGGTTCAGTGCGAGCTCGCCTGCGAGGAGCAGCGTCAGGCCTGCAACTGCAGCCCACCAGTACCAAGGCACCCATTGGCGCTCGGTATACAGCACTTTCGGTGCATCCGGAGCGGAAGTGTCGGAAGGATTCACTGGGTTCGTAGTCACCCCTCATACCTTAGGCATTGATATCGGAGGAACCCAGCTGCCGTATGGTTGGCAGCGTGGAAGAGCAACAATCAATCGCGCGTATCGACGACACCATCGGCCCAATCGCAGTCAAGCGACTTGACCCTGATTTGCCCTTGCCTCACCGGGCTCACCCGGAAGATGCCGGAGCTGACCTTTACTCCGCAGAGGATGTGACGCTCCAACCAGGTGAGCGAGCGCTTATTGGCACAGGAATTGCGATTGCGCTTCCTGTAGGCACAGTAGGATTGATTCACCCGCGTTCCGGGCTCGCAGCAAAGCAGGGCTTGAGCATTGTAAATACTCCCGGAACCGTCGATGCAGGGTACCGGGGCGAGCTCAAGGTGTGCCTCATTAACACCGACCGGTCTGAGCCGATTGTCATCACACGTGGAATGCGTATCGCACAACTCGTCGTGCAACGTGTGGAACTGGCAAGCTTTAAAGAAGTAGACGAGCTCGATGAGACGGTCCGAGGCGCTGGCGGCTACGGATCGACTGGCACGAACTAACTCTGTGTCGCTCTGGGGGCTACAGTCTTTAGCGACGAAAACGTACTGAGAATTTAGAGGAGGTACCTGCAATGGCAATCTGGCCGTTCAGGAGGAAGAAGAAGGCCGAAACAACCCCGGAACCGCAGAAGGTTGTAGAGGAGTCAACCGCGGCACCGGCAGCGTCCGAGGCTGAGGCGCCCGAATCGGTTGCTGATACCCAGTCGGCATCTGCTACGGCAGATGCGCAGGTAGAGGCGCCGGAGCTTCGTGTGGCAGAAGGCGTGCAGGTCCTTACAGATTATGACCCGATCAATGGCTCCACGGGTCCGTTCGATGGCGATAACGTCAACATTGATGACTTTGACTTTTCGGACTTCTCCCAGGCCACGCTGAACCTCGGATCCATCCGGATTCCACTGCCGAAGGAATCTCAGGTCCAGGTGGAGATGGGCGAGCAGGGCCCCAAGATGGTTCACATCGTCACCCGCTTCGGCCGCCTGACCCCGGTGGCGTTTGCTGCTCCGCGAACCGGTGGTTTGTGGGAGGAATCTTCCGAAGAGATCATCGAAGGTATGCGTTCTGAGGGTATGCCCGTCGAAGTTGAGCAGGGACCCTGGGGTCAAGAGATCGTCGGAACCGGTACTAACGGCGTCATTCGAATCATCGGTGTGGAGGGGCCGCGCTGGCTCTACCGCGTGACACTTGCTGCTCCGTCCGGTTCGGAAGACCAGCTTGCGCAACTTGGTCGTGAAACGGTCGCGCGCTCGTTTGTTTACCGTGGCGACGACCCGATTCTTGCTGGAAACTCTCTCCCCGTTGTGCTTCCTGAGCAGCTGGCAAAGCAGGTGCAAGAGGCTGTGGAGGCGCGTGCTCAGCAGGCTCAGGGCGCTCAGGAAGCCCCCGCGGAGGGTAACCCGAACGTGCTGAGCGACGCGTTGCAGAAGATCATCGCTCAAAATGTCGAAGGCCAAAAGCAGCTCCGCGAATTCCGTGAGGCGCAGCGCGCTCAGCGCCAAGCCGGACGCGGTAAGTCCGAGTAGCTGTGACTGACGAGATTACTGCCGGCCTCGTGCTGAAGTTGTCTGTGAGGGCAATGGCGCACGGGGGAGAAGGCATCGCCGACGCCCCAGACGGGCGCGTCGTTTTCATCGCGGGCGCAATTCCCGGCGACACGGTTGAAGCGCGACTGACCCGTGTGAAAAAACGCTGGGCACGTGCAGAGCTTGTCAAAGTAGTGGATCCATCGCCTCACCGGGTCAGATCGGCTTGTCCTGCGGCAGCAGCAGGTGCGGGGTGCTGCGACTTCGCGCACGTTGACCCGGCGGTACAGGTATCGCTCAAACGCGATGTTCTTCTTGGCCAACTCGGTGCGCTTGCGAGCAAGAGTGGTGTTGTCGAGGCGGATGTCGTCGAGAAGCAATTGCGGGTTGTGGAGCTTGAACCCAGAACTGGTTGGCGCACCCGTGTCCGCATGGGCGTTGACCCGCAAGGACGAGCCGGAATGCGTGCACTGAAATCGACAGACGTTGTCGGTGGTGTCGTGTGTAGTCAGGTCGCGCCGCAAGTGCTCGACGGCATCATTGGCGACGACGCGGCTCGATACACGCCCGGCAGTGAGATTGTGGCGGTCGTGGATTTCCGCGGGAAACGTCACGTTGTGGAAACACAGTCGGCGCAGCGTGGCCGACGCGTTGAGCGTATTCACAAGGTGCTTGAAGGCCCGGGGTTGGTCACCGAGGTGGTAGACGGTCACGAGTTTTCCTTTCCCCCTACAGCATTTTGGCAAGCGCACCTCAACGCGGCGCAAACCTATAGCGACCTCATTAAAGAATGGGGAAGCGACAACTACACGCACCGTAACGGATGGGATCTGTACGGAGGCGTCGGTGCATTTGTGCCTGCGATCAATGAGGCAATCGGCGGCGGCAGGATCGACAGTGTTGATTACTCCGCTTCGGCGACGGCGACCCCACAGCCAGTGGAAGACGAGTTTGATGTGCATCGCCACAATGCGAAGGTGGAAGTTGGAATCAGCGAGCTTCCGGCTCCGGGACTTGTTGTCTTAGATCCGCCCCGGTCAGGGGCAGGGCGTGATGTCGTCGACAAGATTGCGCAAGCGGCTCCAGAACGCATCATTCACATCGGTTGTGATCCAGCAACCTTTGCGCGCGACCTCGCAGGCTTTGGCGCGCACGGATTTAGAGTCGAGCACATCGCTCTTATCGATGCTTTTCCCAATACTCACCATTTTGAGGTCATGGCATCACTTGTGCCTGACCACAATGGTGGTGCGGAGGAATAGGGTCAACCAATTTCGGAGTGTAAGCTGACCAGAACCGATTCCGCACTACGCAACGTGCGGAAACCATACGGGAACACTGCAGATGCGGACCGCATCGCGGCGAAAAACCTGAAGGAGAGCGACAGGATAGTGGGACTGCTCGAGCATATTGAGACACCGGCAGACGTGCAGAAGCTCGCGCCGAGCCAGCTCAACGCGCTCGCGGACGAGATCCGGCAGCTGCTCATCCAGAAAGTGTCAGCAACCGGAGGACACCTCGGACCGAACCTCGGCGTTGTTGAGCTGACACTGGCGCTGCATTACGTTTTCGATTCCCCGAACGACCCGATCATCTTTGACACATCGCATCAGTCGTATGTGCACAAGATTTTGACTGGACGTGCGAACCAGTTTGATTCCTTGCGCAAGAAGGGCGGTCTTTCTGGGTACACGTCGCGATCTGAATCAGAACACGACTGGACCGAATCTTCCCATGCCAGTGCCTCGCTGTCCTATGCTGACGGTCTTGCCAAAGCGAAGGAACTCACCGGTAGTTCGGACGATCACGTCATCGCAGTTGTCGGTGACGGAGCGCTCACAGGTGGCATGTGTTGGGAAGCACTCAACAACATCGCGGCCGGAAACCGCAACGTTGTCATCGTGGTTAACGACAACGGCCGTTCGTACTCTCCGACGATTGGCGGACTGGCCAATAACCTGACCAAGCTCCGTGACCAGCTAGCCGCTATTCGGATCCAGCCTGGCTACGACGAGGTCATGGAGTCTGGGAAAAAGACCCTCAAATCTATGGGGTGGGTCGGAGAGAAGACCTTTGATGCGTTGCATGCGCTCAAGGAAGGCGTGAAGTATCAGGTTCTTCCAACCGAAATGTTCCCGGACCTTGGTATGAAATATGTCGGTCCGGTCGAGGGGCATGATCTCAAGGCACTGCTCAACGCCTTTAAGTATGCCAAGCGCTACGAGGGGCCGTTGATCGTGCATGTTGTCACTGAGAAAGGCCACGGTTTCGCCCCGGCAGTCAATGACGTAGCCGACCAGATGCACTCTACCGGCGTGATCGACCCTGTAACAGGAAAAGCACTGGCCACCTCTAAGCCAGGTTGGACCGCCGCTTTCACCGAAGAGCTGCTTCGCGCAGGCCACGAACGCGATGACATCGTTGCGATCACTGCGGCAATGGCGGGGCCAACCGGTCTGCAGCCATTTGGTGAGCAGTTCCCAGACAGGTTCTTCGATGTGGGGATTGCGGAACAGCACGCAGTGACGTCTGCCGCTGGTATGGCACTCGGTGGATTGCACCCGGTTGTGGCGATTTACTCGACCTTCCTCAATCGTGCTTTTGACCAGTTGCTTATGGATGCAGGTTTGCTCCACCAGCCGGTTACGTTAGTGCTGGACCGTGCAGGCGTAACTGGCTCCGACGGCGCAAGCCATAACGGTGTTTGGGATATGGCGATCGCATCGATCGTCCCGGGTGTCCGTATCGCCGCACCTCGAGACACTCAGTCGTTGCGCGAAGAGTTCAGGGAGGCCCTTCTTGTCGACGACGCCCCGACGATCGTACGGTTCCCGAAGGGCTCTGCCGGCCCGACGATCCCGGCACTGCGAAACGTCGGCGGTGTAGATATCCTCGCCGAACCCACAGGTGATAGCAGCGATTCAGAAATCGACGTGCTACTCGTTGCCGTCGGCGCATTTGGTCAGGCCGCGCTCGAGATTGCAGATGCGCTTGTCGACGACGGTATCCGCGTAACTGTTGTCGATCCCCGTTGGATCATTCCCGTCAACGCCGCGCTGTGTGACCTGGCTGTCGAAGCTGACATGGTTGTGGTCTATGAAGACGGCATCATTCGAGGCGGCGTCGGATCTGCTATCGCTGAGGCGTTTTCGGCAGCAGAGGTGGACACACCGCTACGCCAACTCGCGTTTCCGGATGTGTTCCCCCTGCACGGGTCCCGCGACGAAATCCTCGAGGAGTATGGACTCGATGCGGAGTCTGCCGCCCTGCAGATTAGAGAGTGGGCACAGCGACTCGCTGACAGCGAGTAAGGCGCTATTGAGCGCGCTTCCTGCGACGGCGACGTGCTGCAGCTCGCCCAGATGACGGGGTTTTGCCCTGCGGGATTCTTGCTGCTTTCGCTTCAGCTTGGGCCCGCGCGAGCAGCGGTGCCGTAAGGGCGATCTGCCATGGGCGTGCCCCAGCACGCTTCAGTTGCATAGCAGCAGCGTCAGTGCTCCATACGGCGTCGGAGTCTGGGGCGGTCCACATAACTTGTCGCAGCACTGCAGAAGAGAGCAGCATATCTGGACGGATGTTTTGTTGCGCCGCCACTTCAGAGACGTACTTTCGCGCCGACTGCAATGCGTGCCAGGAACGTGGGTAGTCGTGTTCCCACACAATTTTTGCGGGAGGGTCAGTCGGTGCAGGCTGCGCGGGGGTTGGCCATTGTTCGGGGTCCTCAGCGAGCGCCTGTTCGACGAGACTAAACCAGAATTTGGCTTTCGTTGTATTGAGCGATCGGTAGCGCAGGCAGTTTCGTAGTTCCCATGGGGAGGATGGCACAGTACGAGCGATGGTGACGATTGATTCGCTCGAGAGCATGTGACCGGGAGAGATGTCTTCTTTTCGGCAATGTTCGTCGCGGGCGGTCCACAGCGTTTTAGCGAGCTGCAGGCTCCTGGCGGAGCGTAGCCCTGACACTCCCTTCATGTCACGCCATGTCTCATTAAAGGGTGCGTTGTCCGGTCCGAGCTCGTTGACAATCCGCTCAAACTCCTGCTCGGCGAACGAAAGCTTGCCTTCGTTGTCCAATTGCTCGGCGAGAGCCTCTGCGAGATCGTGGAGGTGTGCGACATCTAACGCGGCGTATTCTTGCCACGTTGGTGGCAGAGGTGTGGTGGACCAGTCCTCGTGGCCGTGACCTTTTTTAAGTTCTACTCCCACGAAGTGCTGCACCATCGCCGCCAAATTTGGCCTATTAAACCCTGCGAAGCGGGATGCGAGTTCTGTGTCAAAGATTGTGCCTGGGTAGAGACCGAGCATTGCGAGCGACTTAAGATCATCGACGGCAGCGTGGATAATCCAGTCCTCACCGTTGATGACGGGAGCGAGGGCATCATGAAGCGCGTCCCGGTTGCCTTCCGGGGCGAACAGGTACGTATCGGTATCTCGTCGATAAATCTGCACGAGGAACGCTCGGTCGTCATAACGAAATGACGCTGCGCGCTCGGTATCGATGGCGTAAGCGCCTCGACCTTCTGCCAATGCCGCCGCTGCGCGAGAGAATTGCTCGGGAGTTTCTACGAGGTGGTACTGCACCTGGGATGTCATGTTGCGTAAGTATGCCCTAGCGTGCGTTGAGCTGTGTCACACCCTCTGGTGGAAGCCCGGCAACATGTGCCAAAACCTTGGAAAAAGCCTCGACGTGGCTCTTCAAGTCGATCCCCTCAGCAGTCCAGGAGGCGCGCATCTCCAACTGGTATGCGCGGGGAGGTCCACCGATCTCACCGAAGCGTACTGATGCGGTCGACGTAACCGTGCCGCCAAGATTGGTGAACCCAGCACTGGTCTCCGCGAGCGATTCATTGAGCCACTGCCAAGCGACGTCAGGTAGCAACGGGTCTGACGCCACAGCATCATCCATGTCCGCTTGGATATAGGCCACCAGCCGCATGGTGCCCTCCCAGGCCTCCTCGGCGGCAGGGGAGTGTAGGAGGATTAGTCGGCCGAAAGCATCGCCTTCTGAATCGACCGGGATGTTGTCACCGTCCTCGTTCGGGTGGACTACTTCGAGCCCCACAGCATGGCTAAACGGTGCTGGTCGCTGCGGCGGTCGGATGGTCCCGAGGGAAATCTCAGGACGCAGCTGGGCTGCATGCATTGACTCGACGGCCTTAGAAAAATCCGCCGGCCAGTTCTCGTTCGCGCCTTCCCCGAGCGTATCCGCACTATGTGTGGAGGTCTGGGGGGTGGTGTCCGGATTCATCACACGCATAAAGGTATCGACCCGTTGCGTGTGGTGGGGGAGGCGCGCCGACATATCGTCGAGACGCAATGTGCGACAGCGTAGACTCATTACGACTTTAGTTTGATCTGCCGTATCGGCAGGGAAGGAGCGTCATCATGGCCAAGCTTGACTTTGCGAAACTCAACGCCACGCAGCGTTATCTGCAGTTTGCAGTGTTCCGTGCAATTCCCGGTGCTCTTGGGACGGAACGTACTCGTATCATCGAAGAAGCGCAGGCTTTCTTCCGCAAGCTTGAAGAAGAGGGCGTCGTTGTTGTTCGTGGTATCTACGACAACACCGGCATTCGTGCTGATGCAGACTTCATGATCTGGTGGCACGCAGAAGAGTTTTCCGACCTACAAAAGGCACTGGCTGATTTCCGACGTGAGACTGCGTTCGGTCAGCTCGTTGAGGTGAGCTGGCTTGGCAACGGTTTGCACCGTCCTGCAGAGTTCAACAAGTCCCACCTGCCGAGTTTCATTATGGGGGAGGAACCGGGTGACTGGATCACGGTCTACCCCTTCGTTCGCTCGTATGACTGGTACATCATGGACCCCCAGAAGCGTCGCCGAATCCTTTCTGAACACGGCCAAGCCGCCCGCGACTTTGCGGACGTGCGCGCGAACACCGTCGAGGCGTTTACGCTCGGCGACTACGAGTGGATGCTGGCATTTGAGGCGCCAACGCTCGAGCGCATTGAGGCCCTGATGAAGACGATGCGCTACACCGAGGCCCGCCTGCACGTGCGCGAGGAGGTTCCGTTCCAGACCGGACGTCGCGTCAGCGACATCGCGGAGATCATCAACATCCTGCCGTAGGCCGGATGAGGCCCTAGGCCTCTTCCAGCGTCAGGCTAATGGAGTTGATGCAGTAACGCAGGTCGGTGGGGGTGTCAAAACCCTCGCCGGCAAACACGTGGCCGAGATGAGAGCCACAGTTCGCGCAGAGTACTTCCGTACGGATCATTCCGTGAGAGCGGTCTTCGCGCTCAATAATCCGATCGCCCGCCAGTGGGGAAAAGAATGCTGGCCACCCGCAGTGTGCGTCGAACTTTTCTGAGGACCGAAACAGTTCCTCACCACATGCTCTACAGCGGTAGACACCTTCAGTGGTGGTGTTGGTGTATTCGCCCACACCGGGTGCCTCGGTGCCGGCCTCCCGCAGGACCCGAAACTCTTCAGGGCTAAGTTTTTCTCGCCACTGTGCTTCGGTGAAGTCCTTGTAATTTGGTTTGGATTCGCTCATTGTCGTGTCCTCTCCTTTTGTGGCGCCGATGTGATTTGAGTAGACCATACCCACGATGCCACCGCGACAATAAACACGGCCCATCCAAATGTGGGAAGAAAAGTGTTCAGCCACCGTCCAAGCAGTATCGCGTCAGGCGTAACCCAACTCAGTGGCGCGAGACATAAAACGGCGCCCAGCCACGTTGGCCAAGTGTGCAGGGGGCTGGCGCGGTGAAACACAGTAAACAGGGCGGGGAAGAGCATCATCGAGTAGTACGCCTGTCCGAGTGAGGACAGTAGGCATACGCCTGCGAGCAGGACGCCGGTGCTCAAGGTCAGCCAAAGCCATTCGTCGCTATAACGCCAGCGGGCTAAACCAATGATCGCCGCCGCAACAGCAGATGCAGCGACGACAAAGAGGATGGTGTGCGCCCAGGCAGGCATACCGAAATAGACGGCAAAACCTGCGAGCGAAGAGTTGGCATAGTCGCGTGTGATGCCTAGATACGGCACAACAACGTCGATGTAGTCGCGAGCACCTGGAGTCAGCGGCCAGGCAATGACGTTGAGGAATACAGGTACGGCGACACCGCTAGCAACTACCTTCCACCGCATTTTCATCAGTGGCAGTACGAGAAGCGGAGCGAACATTGGCTTGACGACGACCGCCAGCCCGAGCACGATACCCGCACCGACATCACGCCTAGCGAGAAACAACGCGATAAACGCAGTCAGGGCGAGAAGCAGTACGCCGTTGATGTTCGAAAACACCAAGGTATTTGTCACGGCTTCCGTCATAAATGCAAGGGCTAATGCGATTGGAAGCACCGGGTGAGACATGCGGAAGCCCGCTAGCCGCGTAAGCCATGTGACTGCAGCAATAATGCAAAGCGCGTTGAACAGGATGAAAAATGGCCTCGCGCTTTCCATACTTGGAAGCATCCCAAGAGGAGAAAGTAGCAGCGTAGCACCCGGGTTATAGAGGTAGTGCGGGTCAACGTGCTCGTAAATCTCGTTGTACACAGGTACTCGGTCGACGAAGCGGCGTGCCGCCGACCAGACCGTAGTGAAGTCGTCGGTCACCGATCCGGTGCGTGCGAGGACAAAAAGCCTGTGCACGATCAAGATGACTGCCAGTGGCCAAGCCAAAGCACCTGCGCCTCGAAGCGTGGAGGTTGGTACCTCCGCGTGGGAACGCGTCGCGACGGGCGCTGGGGCGACCCAAAAATCATGGAGGCGAGTTTGCAACATCACGGGTGATACCGTACCGGCTCGATTAGCCTTTTCGGTCCCGCACCCTTCGGTAACGGCAAAACAGCAGGGAATCGCTTGTTGCTTTAACCGACTCGAGAACAAAGGGGATGTTGCGATCGTCGTCACTGTGCCCGAACAACCTCACTTCAGAAGGCTGCAGCACTGCGTGAGGGCTGATGGTGTAATGAAATACGTCTACCGCGTCTTCATTCAGCATCTGGGTGTTGAGCTGTGGACCTCCCTCGCAAACGATGCGGGACATACCGTGCATGTGCAGCGCTTCAATTGCTGTTCGCATGGAGTCATCTGTAAGCGGGAGGATGCTGCCACCAGCCTCGGTGATGTCATGTGCGCGAGCAGCAACCTCAGGGGTATCGAGCATATCCTGGGGGACGGCGAATATCGGCGCTGCGAGACTATTGGAGAAGAGCTGCGAGGACGTATCAAAACCGAGGCTGCGGCTTAACACCACAATCGGAGGCGCGACAGACTGCCCGTTTTCCTTCCGTTGTTGCTGTTTCTCTGGCGAGACTCGCGCACCGAAGTAGTCTTCCTTTCGTACCGTTTCCGCACCAACGAGCACTGCATCAGACCACACGCGAAGGGCGTTGAGCAATGCGAAATCGGTCGCATTTCCCAAGCCGGCAGATGCTCCCTCGATTGCGGCAACCCCGGTGAGCGAAGCAATACCAATCAAGCGTGTCTCGCACTCCCCAGGTGGAAGAACCGGCCCAATCAATACCTGCGTGTCGATCGAGTCGGGAAGCTGGTCTGAGGTGTTGGGGGTAAGCATCGTCGTTAATTGTAAAGCGGTTTTGTTTCTGGCCTCGTGGTTTTGGAACGTGGTGGGTTGAAGCTGATCAGCTTCGGTGAAAGCGTGAGCTGATGCGTGCTCCCGTAAGCGCCAAACCAGCGCAGGTGAGCACGCCGAGCGCCATCGCAGCGGCTGGGTTTGGGCCGAGCGCAACAAGTGGTGGAACGAGTCCACCGATAATGAATTGGAAGAACCCCATGACACCGGTTCCGGCTCCGGTACCGATGTCTCGCACTTCCTCGATAGCGAGAGCGGAAGCATTCGCCATGATGAATCCCGCCATCGCGGAGAGGATTGCGATAAAAGGAATCATTGCGGTGCTTGGACCCAAAATGGAAAATGCGAGGAGTATCGCACCCACTGTGAGATCAACTCCGAGTGCGACGGTAAGGAGCGCGCGCGGCTGGTGCCGCTTGAGCAGCCGCATGTTGAGCGTGTTGCTCAGTGGAATGAGCAACGCGATGCTCCCGAAGACGAGAGAGAATGTGGTTGGGCTCAGACCGAGCTGCAATTGGAGGACTAGGGGAGAAGCCGCGATGTAGGAAAAGAGCGTGCCAAAGCCCAAACCTGCAGCCACCATGTATCCAGTGAACGCGGGACGTTGTAGACAGCGCCCCATCCGCGGAAACATCTGGCGCAAGGTGCCACTTGTCCGCTTGTGGGAGGGCAGCGTCTCGGGAACGAGCCACAAAGCGACAACGAGCTGCGCAAGATTGACTGCAGCGATTGTCCAAAAAACGCCGCGCCAGGTGAATGCGGGAATGATGAGGCCACCAAGCACCGGGGCGATTGCAGGCATAAACCCGGAGATCGCCATGAGCGCTGAAAGCCCGCGCGCGGCTTGTTTTCCGTGAGCAATGTCGGGGACGACAGCACGAGCAACAACGATCGCGCATCCACCTGCGAGGCCTTGGAAGAAGCGGGCGCAAATGAGAAATGCGATGGAATCGGCTAGCGCGCAAGCCACCGAGGCAACAAGGGCAACGGCGGAAGCCACAATAATGACAGGCTTTCGTCCAGTCCCGTCGGAAATCGCCCCAAACAAGAGATTGCCAAGGGCCATACCGAGCATGAACCCGGTAATGGTCATCTGGGCAAATGAGTGGGTCGTCGACAAACTCGTAGCTAGTTCTGGCATGCCCGGGAGGTACATGTCGATGCCCAGGGGGCCAGAGGCGGTAAACAAAGCCAGCGCGGCGAGGAGGCCACCAGAAAGTTTCTGCACGCCGGTAGGATAGCCCCTTAGGATTTTGATGAAGCGATGCCTATTGAAGTCTCATGACCATTGCAGTGAGCGAGAACAGCAGAGGCAACAATCGGGGGAGCTGCACACACAGATTCGCTAATAGGTTGGGAACAGGCATAGCGTGGTTATCATGCAGTTGCCAAAGTACGGTCCGGCGTGGGCCGGTGCCTTGATGGGCACTTCAATTGCCTCCACCTTGTCTGGTTTGCATGGCTTTCGTCTCTGCCAGATCGCGTTCGCCCTGTGTGCCGCTGTGTTGCTTGCGGTTTTTACGGTGGGCGCTCGACATGAGCCTCCTCGCCACCAAAATATGGCGGCGTGGGGCATGTACACGATGGGGCTACTGTCTTGCGGCTCAGCGTGGACCGCGCTGACCGGTAACGATGGATTCCAGTTGGCCAGTTGGTGGATCGGTGCACCGCTTTCCGCACTAGTGTGTTTGTGGCAGCTTTGGGCGTTTTGGAAGCGACCGAGCCTCTATGGAAAACCTGCGTTTCCCTGGGGCCTTGCGTTGGTCACGCCAATGGTGGCCGCAACGTCTGGAGGGCAGCTATCCGATGAGCATGGAGCGCTCTACCACTATGTCGGTGTGGTGTGTTTCTGGCTCACGTTGACAACGGCAATTCCGCTGTTTGCCTATTGCTTTTGGTCATTCATGCGCCACCGTTACCACCCAAGTGGCGCAGCCGCAGGTACAGCCTGGATCCCACTAGGCGTCGTCGGGCAATCGACGGCCGCATCTACAGTGCTTTTCGACGCCCACCTCTACGGCATTGTCATGTTCGTGATCGGAGTGCCGTGTTCCTTGTTCGCAATGTATTGCTTCTACCAGGCGGTAGTGACAATTTCGCCCTACGGTCCGGGGTGGTGGGGTGCCACATTCCCGGTGGGAACGCTGTGCTTAGGCGCTTGGTACCAGGGGTGGTCCCAATTATCCTTTGCGCTGTTGATTCTGCTTCTTGTGCACTGGAGCATTTGCGCGGTACGTTTCGGGGCTTGGCAATTGCAGCGCCTATAGAAAAGGGGATAAAAGAAAGACTGCCTACCGAAACGATAGACAGTCTTTTTTGGAGCGGATGACGAGACTCGAACTCGCGACCCTCACCTTGGCAAGGTGATGCGCTACCAACTGCGCTACATCCGCATCTTGTATTCAGTTGACGAGGGGAAGACCCTCTGTGCGCGATACTGGGATCGAACCAGTGACCCCTACCGTGTCGAGGTAGTGCTCTACCGCTGAGCTAATCGCGCTTGGCTGGTGACAGCTTGGAGGTGGATACGGGAATCGAACCCGTGTACACGGTTTTGCAGACCGTTGCCTAACCACTCGACCAATCCACCGTGGAGTTACCTCCAAAGTATTCGGGAACTCCGAAGTACTTGGAGCGGATGACGAGACTCGAACTCGCGACCCTCACCTTGGCAAGGTGATGCGCTACCAACTGCGCTACATCCGCATCTTGTATTCAGTTGACGAGGGGAAGACCCTCTGTGCGCGATACTGGGATCGAACCAGTGACCCCTACCGTGTCGAGGTAGTGCTCTACCGCTGAGCTAATCGCGCCCACGTTCCTTGATGGAACTGGAGCGGATGACGAGACTCGAACTCGCGACCCTCACCTTGGCAAGGTGATGCGCTACCAACTGCGCTACATCCGCATGCTCTCCGCGCTTACCGCGCTGATTGCGAGAACAAACCTTATCCTCATTCACCGCTTGTATCCAAATCGGCAGTTCACGGCACTTGGTGCGGGTTGGTTAATGAGGTTTCAGCGATGTAATTCTCGGGAGCCGCACGCGATTCAAGGTGTCAAACTAGGCAGGGGAAGGCTCTCTTGGGGGGAAAGTGGTTGTGGCCTGCGGATTCGTCCGTGGCGCTCCATCCGTGTAATCTAGCAACTCGTTCGGTCCTATGGCTCAGTGGAAGAGCGTTCCGTTCACACCGGAAAGGTCGCTGGTTCGATCCCAGCTAGGACCACAACGCAAACCGTCAGGAAACTGACGGTTTTTCTTTTTCTTCAGGCAGTCAGGGCGGGGGCCTGTGGGTTAAGGCTGGGTTAAGCGACAAAATGTGTGTCTGCTATCGG
>NZ_KV801072.1:2400-2719 GCF_001810365.1 Corynebacterium sp. HMSC055D05 | reverse complement strand
CGAGCCAACCACCGTCAAACCAGCAGCAGCCGGAACCTTCGGCCCCTTCGCCAGCATCATCGAGCGGTAGCTCTTATAGCCCTGCACATAATCAAGATTCCAAAACGCATGACCCTGGTACAAGCCATACAGTCCCTTACCCTGCGACTCAGCCCACTGCTCCTCCGGCAAGTGCTGCGGCAAACGATCCTTCTGCACATACTGAATCGTGACACCAGTCACCTTGCTGCCAGTCCACTGACCATCACCCTGGGTACCAGGCGTTGTCGTCGTCGTCGGGAAGATACCGGCTGCATACTGGTGCACCAAACGGTACTGA
>NZ_KV801072.1:530-2300 GCF_001810365.1 Corynebacterium sp. HMSC055D05 | reverse complement strand
GACCAACAGAAGCATCCGCATCAAAATAACGCGTCACCCCCTCAGCATCCGTATACGGTGCCAACTGCAGCGTGAAGTTGCCGTTCTCATCCGACTCGGTGTAATAAATCGGCGATGCGTGCTCAGAGTTCACCCCCTCAAACCACTGGGCGTAAACCTTCACACCCTTTAAGGCCTTACCGGAATCCTGAACATTACTGAAACCGTTCGTCGTCTCCTGGATCTCCTTGACAGAACCAGAAATCGTACCCGTGTTCTCAGGGTTACCAGGAGAGAAAATCGCATCCTTATACGCCTCAGGCGCATCCGCAGGCTTCGGAGCATCCGCATTCTGCTCAGCAGCAGGGACATCCTGCGCAAACGCCACCGGCTGCGCCAACGGCGCAACCAACGCAAACGACAACGCAGCCGCAGCAACAGACGTGCCACGACGACGTGCAATGTAATTCTTCTTCACCGAACTACCTCTTCAACGGCAGGCATCGCAGAATAAATGCACGCAGCGCTGCCCGCATAAGCTTTTAATACGGTTGTAACCCTGAATACTTTACACAACCGACGGTATCGTTACAGCGCTTGTACAACTTTTTTCAACATTGGTTAGCTCACCAGATTCGTTAACCCCGATAGTCGGCGGCCGATTCAACACGGTCGCACAAAGCTAATCGCCCCGCCCACCATGTGGTGAGCGGGGCGATCGCTAGCGCTTGCCTTCAGTCTACGAGAGACTCAAGACTTACTGCTTGTTCGACTTGGCCGGAGTGGTCGGCTTCTCCTCCTTGGAGGAACCAGCATAGGTCTTACCGGAAGAACCCTTCAGTTCCAGATCCTTCACGGAAGAGCCACCACCGTTCGGGGAGCAGTTGTCGTAGATGATCGTGCCGGCGAGGATGCCAGCGGCGATCAGAGCCAGACCACCTGCAACCGTTGCGATGTCGGTGCCGTACTGGCCCAACTTCGCGTTGATTGCATCCACCTGGGAAGCGACCTGCGGGTTGAAGATACCCATCTGCTGCTGGATCTGGGTGTTGAAGTTCTGGATCTGAGCATTCGCCTGAGCAGCGAAGTCGGACAGACCCGGGATCTCCAACTGGGTAGCCAGACCGATTGGCAGCAGCGCGATCAGCGGCAGACCGAAGCCAACGGAGGTAGCGACACACTTACCGGTGTCAATGCCAACCTGTGCGGTGGCGGTGTTGCCTGCACCATCGGTGACCGTAACCTTATCGCCCGGCTTCAACTCGACGTTGGACGGAACGTTGATCTTCCAGTTGCCATCCTTGTCGGTCTCGGTCTCGATGACCTTGCCGTTCGGCAGGGTGACCTTGATGTCCTCACCCGGACGGTCGCCCTTACCGGAGATGGTCTTGTCACCCGGCTTGATCTCGTTGATGGTCGGCGGAGTGTTGTCCTCAACGGTAACGTCCGCGGCGTTGCCCTTGCCATCGGTGACGGTGATCTTGTCACCCGGCTTCAGATCGACATCAGCCGGAACGTCGACAGACCAGTTACCGTTCTCGTCGGTCGTGGTCTCAATGTCCTTGCCGTTCGGCAGGGTGACCTTAATGTCCTCACCCGGACGGTCGCCCTTACCAGAGATGGCCTTGTCACCAGGTGCTACCGGGTTGATTTCCGGTGCAGTGGTGTCCGGGATGTCGCCCTCATCAGCAGGGTTCGAACCACCCTCGATCTCATCCTTGTTCGAGATGCCGTCACCATCGAAGTCACCGTTCGGTTCCAGCAGGGACTTACCGTCCTTGCCAACCAGGT
>NZ_KV801072.1:0-430 GCF_001810365.1 Corynebacterium sp. HMSC055D05 | reverse complement strand
GCTATCAATGTTCGGCAGCTCAGAGTCGATCTTCTCAGCGACCTTGTCGTAGCCAGGAGCCGTTGCCTCAACAACACCGTCGGTCTCGCCAGTCTTGAAGGTCCAGTCGTCGGCACCAGCAGACGGCTTACCCTTCGCTTCCTTCACAGGAACATCGGTCTTGCCCTCAAACGGATCAGACTTCTTAGTCTTACCCGCCTCGACGTTCTTACGATCGCCGTAGTCCGGAGTGTTCTTCGCAGCATCCGAGTTCGGATCAACGATGTTGATGTCGATCTCGCCGACCTTGTTGCCGTCCTTGTCCTTGACGACAACCTTGCCATCCTGCGGCTTGGTGCCCTCCGGAACGGTCACCTTGATCTCACCGGTGTTCGGATCAACCTCAACCTTGGCATTCTCGATCGGGTTACCGTCCTTATCCAGGACCTCA
>NZ_KV801071.1:9421-17759 GCF_001810365.1 Corynebacterium sp. HMSC055D05 | reverse complement strand
GAGCAATACGATCCCTGACGTTATGAAACGTCTGCCGAGAGATCTTCTCATCCTTGCAAAACTGCTTGATAGTTTTTCCGTCGCGAACCGGATCGAAATCCGCGATCTTTCTGCGTGTGTGCGATGAAATAGCCATCCGACCATTTCACCGGTTCAGTGTCCAAAAAGTCTCTAGACATCGTGTCCAATAAGTGACTGGACTCCATGTCCAAAAAGTCATGAGACATGACACGGCACAACTAGACGATCTCGCCGCTACCGAACATCATGTGCAATATCACCTGGGAAAACTTCGAACCCGAATGCTGATCGTCTAGTAGGGAGCCTAGCCGAGCTAGACGATCAGCAAAACGAACAGCAAAAAGCCCCGGTTAGGAACATTCCCAACCGGGGCGAAAGCCAGGGGCGAACGCCAGGGGCGAACGCCAGGGGCTAAACCCCTATACAGGTTTTACTTGTTGTCTTCGACGACGCCGTCGGTCTCGAAGCGCTCCTTGCGTACCTCTTCAGAGACGCGCTCGGTGTCGCGGACGGTGTCCTTCTCCAGGGAAACCTTCTCTACCGGGACGGATTCCTTGGATACGGTCACGCGGTCCTCGTGAAGCGTGACGGATGCTTCCTGCTCGCCGATGTTGCCGTCGTAGTTTGCGCGGTCTGCGTCGGTGATCGGCTCGCGTACGATGCGGACTTCCTCGCGCTCGACCGGAACCTCGACGGTTTCGGTCTCCTCGACGACGTACTTACGCAGGCTGACCTGGCCGGATTCGACGCGGTCCTTGGAGACGTTGAGCTGCTCCTCGGAGCGGATCAGTTCGCCGTCGACGTCGGTGGTGCGGTCTGCGGCAGCGGCGCGCTCATTATCGACGACACCACGCTCACCGGCACCAGCACCAGCACCCGCGGCACCAGCACCCGCAGCACCAGCAGCACCGACACCGGCACCAGCAGCGGCGTGCTTACCGGTCTCGTAGGTGGTCACGTCCTCGGTGGTCTCCAGGCCGTAGTGGCGGTAGAAGGCGTCCTGGTCCTGGGTGGTCAGGTGGCCGTTTTCGTCGAGATCCGGTGCGTCCTCGATGCGGTCCTTGGAGAATGCGAGGTGCAGGTCGCCGTCGCGAAGCGTGTGGCCACGCAGCGGGACGATGGAGTCGCCGCCACCGAAGAGGCCGTGGCTAACGGATACGAAGTCCGGCTGGCCGGAGGAGTCGTTGACGTAGACGTCCTTGACGCCGCCGACCTTGTCGCCGTTGACGTCGTATGCGGTTGCGTTTGCAAGATCCTCGATGCGGTTGAGGTTAGTCATTGTTGTTTCTCCTTTTGATTTGTTGTTGCGAGAACGATTCCGACCGTAACGACGATCAACCGTTCTGGCAGCGGACCCAACCTGAGCCTCGAAAAGTAGAACGGGTGTTCGAGCGACAAACACGACAAGTTCAGGTAGTCCCATGGAAACCGCCAACAGCCAGCGGAAACGAAAATCTGAAAGGTGGCAAAACGTTCAGCGAAATGAACGCAATGTGTCAGTTAGGTAACAGCGAGCTACCAATCGCATAGAGAAAACGCGAAATGTGAAGTCCGCCAGAGCGTGAATATAATTCCTGAAACTATGCCGAACGGACCGCTTGGATGTCGCGCAGGTGGCGGTAGAAGGTGACGCGGGAGACGGGTCGGGGGCGCAGGTGGTCGTCGATACGCACTGCGATTTCATTGCCACCGGATTGCAGGGCGCGCCCGGTGAGGGTGCGGGTGCCGTCGAGGCGTGCGACGGGTTGGCGGCGCAGGAAGCGGCGGGTGGGTACGAGTGGGCTGGTGAAGGGGGCGGCGGCGATGCCGGGCGCGTCGACGGTGGGTACGAGGCGTGCGCCGTATTCGACGCCGGGGTGGACCAGCACGTCCGAGTCGACGACGACTTCGCCGTAGTAGGGCGTGGCGCCGTCGTCAGTAAAGAGCTCCGCGGATCCTGCAACGACCTCGCCGAAGTCGGTGCGGATGCAGGGGATGGGCCGCACGGGCCCGCCTGCAGCAAGATCCGCAGACTCCGCGCCCCAGAGCACCGCCGCGGGCGATTGCGGATCCGCGGGCACGTACCCGACCTCCACCCACATGCAATCCGCGCGCATCAGGCGGGTGAGCACCAGCCCGAGGGCGCGGTCGCTGCCTGACACCACAACACGCAACGGCTCAGAGGGTTGCTGCGGCGCAAACGTGGGTGCGCCGAGGTGGTCGACGGCGGGGTTTTTCTGGATCTCGTCAAGCGACGGGGTGGGATCTGAGGGGAGCACTTCGCGCGCGATGGCGTCGAGAAACTTGAGGTCGCGCTGGGTGGGGTGCGCGGGGAGTTGGAACGTTTCTGCGCCCGGAATTGAGGGTTCGGGGGACGCGCCGCATGCGCAGTGGATGAGCCGCATGGCGCTCACGGTACAATATGCCCGTTCATACGCCATATTTAAGGAGTGCGTGATGTCCGCCATCATCATCGTGGGCGCCCAGTGGGGCGACGAGGGCAAAGGCAAAGCAACTGACATTCTCGGCGGTCGGGTCGACTACGTGGTTAAGCCCAACGGCGGTAATAACGCTGGGCACACGGTGGTTGTCGGTGGGGAGAAGTACGAGCTGAAGTTGCTGCCCGCCGGCGTCCTGTCCGAAAACGCCACCCCGATTCTGGGCAACGGTGTGGTGGTGAACCTTGAGGCGTTGTTCGAGGAGATTGACGGCCTTGAGGCGCGCGGTGCGAATGCGTCGCGGTTGAAGATCAGTGCGAATGCGCATTTGGTGGCGCCGTATCACCAGCAGTTGGATCGTGTGCAGGAGCGTTTCTTGGGCAAGCGCGCGATTGGCACGACGGGTCGTGGCATCGGCCCGACCTACGCCGACAAGGTCGCTCGCGTGGGCCTGCGCGTGCAGGACGTTTTCGACGAGTCCATCCTGCGCCAGAAGATCGAGTCTGCGCTCGATGTGAAGAACCAGATGCTGGTCAAGATGTATAACCGTCGCGCGATTTCGGTCGAGGAGACGATGGATTACTTCGGCCGTTACGCGGAGCGCCTCGAGCCGATGGTGATTGATGCGGAGCGCATGCTTAACGACGCCCTCTCCGCCGGCAAGCACGTCCTCATGGAGGGCGGCCAAGCCACCATGTTGGACGTGGACCACGGCACCTACCCGTTCGTGACGTCCTCGAACCCGACCGCCGGCGGCGCGTGCGTGGGTGCGGGTATCGGCCCGACTCGCATCACGGGCGTGCTGGGCATTATCAAGGCGTACACCACCCGCGTTGGGGCGGGTCCGTTCCCGACGGAACTGTTTGACAAGTGGGGCGAGTTCCTGCAGGTCACCGGCGGTGAGGTCGGCGTGAACACCGGCCGCGTGCGCCGCACCGGCTGGTACGACAGCGTGATCGCGCGCTACGCCTCCCGCGTCAACGGCTTTACGGACCTGTTCCTGACCAAGCTCGACGTGCTCACCGGCATCGGCGAGATCCCGATTTGTGTGGCCTACGACGTGGACGGCAAGCGTTTCGACGAAATGCCGATGACCCAGACCGACTTCCACCACGCAACGCCGATCTACGAGACGATGCCCGCCTGGGACGAGGACATCACCGGCTGCCGCACCTTTGAGGAGCTGCCGCAGAAGGCCCAGGATTACGTGCTGCGCCTCGAGGAGCTCTCCGGTGCGCCGATCTCCTACATCGGCGTCGGCCCGGGCCGCGATCAGACCATCGTGCGCCACGACATCATGGAGCGGTAGGGGAAGTGGCACAGGGCGGACGTGATCTGGCCGATTATGTTGCCGCTGCCAGCCAAGAATGTAGCGTCACTGACCATCGGTTGTGCAACGGGCTACGGACTTGTGAAACACTAAGTGAGTTACTCGTTTCCTCGGCTGATCACTCAGAGGGCGTAGGGGCAGATTATGTGCACCTCCCGGGTGAGCCAACGAGCTGCTGGACGACTGCGCAGCTCCTTCGGCTTGTCTCGGACAATCTGCGGCGATTGAACGTCCCAGACAGGTTGCGTCGTGATACTCAAATCACGTCCGCACTTGGCAAGTTGGCCGATCGCGGTCTGTCCGCCGATGCGATCATCCGAACTGGATTCGGGCCGATGTTGATCGATTTTGTCCTTGAAGGAGCGTTAGCGTGCCGGCAGCTCGTGCTGGAAAAAGAACGCGGGAGTGATGAACTGCTTCTGGGAGAATGGGCTGATCTTCTTATTGCAAGTCCAGAGCTTCAAGGCGTAGCAGCAGGAGACCGGAGCTTGGCCCGAGCTAGGGCGATGAATGGGTCTTTTGTTCGGGAGGTGCAACGTTGGCTTCAAGAGGCGCCTATTGCGCATCTCGTTGGGTGGCGTTACTCAACAGACCAGTCTCTTGCCGATGGTGAGGATCTGTTTTTGCTCAATGGCCGTGACGCAACGGTTTGGGTATGTGAGCGGTTTACAAAAACGTATCTAGACGAGTGGGCTAGTGAGTCCCTGCTGTGGGAGCTGACTTTCATAACGAAGCCCGGTGCGGTTCAGGGATTAGCCCAATTTGACGTTGGTCTTCTGGAGGAACGCAGAGTCTCTTTGTTTGATGTAACCCAAGAGCTCGCTAGGCGCGCAACTTCACAAATTGCGCCCTATCAGCGGGGGCCATTGGCTGAGCTGGAGAAAGCACAGAAATCCGTAATTGCCGCATTAGACAAAGGTGACGTGGACCAGGCGGTCAACCTGGCAAGTGAAAACATAAACCTGTTTCCTAATGAGCCAGAGGTGAAGAGAAACTTCGGGTTCTGCATTATTGGAGAAAACCCGGAGCGCGCCTTGGAGACGTTGAAGCTCTACCAACCGGTAGAGGAGGGGTCGCTGGTCAGCACGCTCAATCATTTCAATCTCGTCGCCGCTTCATACCGCTGCAATAGGGATGCGCCACTAGAGAGTATCCAGTTTCTGATTGATGCTTTGCCCGCCGGTATGCCGACGGGATCGATGTGGTTGTGGGAGCCTGAAACCCTGAGGGATACGCCTACCGTTGTGCCGATTGAGTTGGAAGCGTGGAGGCGCCGCATGCTAAGAGTTCTGGGCTTGTTGGATCAGTGATTCCACCGGCAGGAGGAGATGGAGCGGTTCTCCTGGCATTTCATGAAAGTTAGCGTTATGGAGGTAGAACTGTTTTGCGCTTTCATCGTGTGCGTGGATGAGGATCGCTGCCGCACCGATTATCTCCGCTGCGGCGATCGCGCGTCTAAACATGTCCTGTAATAGGGATTTGCCTAGTTGTCTGCCTTGAGCGCGCGAATCGACAGCGAACCGCCCCAGAAGGATGATCGGAACATCCTTGGGACGGTTGTTGCGGAATCGCTTGGGCAGGGCATCTCGGCTGACTCCGCCCGATGCGAGAGCGTAGTAACCAACTACCTTGTCGTTAAGCGTTGTCACGTAGGTGACAGAATTGTTGGCGCGTTGGTTTTTCCAAGCGTTTTCTTTGAGCCACTTGTCTAGGCTTTCCACCCCGCAGGAGAAACCTGCAACATCATCTTCCTTTTCGATCGTTCGCGGAGGTTGGATGATGTCCCTAGTCAAGGTGGAACTCCTTTCCGAAGACGGAGTCGGATGCGAGAAGGCGCGCTAGTTTCGTGCCGTCGACGGGGGTATCGAGGGCTTTCTCGAATTTGGCGAAGTCTTCGTCGCTCAATTCGAACCAACGGCGATCGGCAAGAATCTTTTCCGCTTCGATCATTGCGCTGCCGAGCACGAAATCGGACACCGGAACATCCTGGGCTTCGGCGGCACTTCGTAGCGTCTCGTCCTGGACCTCTGTTGTCCTGAGGTGAAGTCGCTTAACTTTTGGCTGAGTCATAGGGACCACTGTCCTTACTTTTGTGTGGTGAGGTCTTCAAGCAACGTGTAGAACCTGTGCGCACAATGTACGCCACGCTGCCTCGCGCCTCAAGTTGAGGGGTGAGAACGTGCGTTGATGGCACTATGTGATCGTCACCAACCCCACCGTCAGCAAGCGACCCTATGCAAAAACTCACAACCTAAGAAAAAGGGGATTGCGGTGCGGGTTTTGCCATGTGGAGCGGTGCGAACGCTTTGAAGAAGCTTAAAGAATTAAAAGCATTATCAAGTGAAAGAAACAAAATATTACGGACACTTGTCTAACTCCTTACGCTCGGCTATGTCGTCTCTGTGTGACAGGTGTCAAATTCAGCGTACAAAGAGATGCACGTATCTAACCGAAGGATCATTTTCGAGGGAAGGAATTTCGGTGAAGAAGAACTACATTTCCCGCCGCCGCGGCACTTCCATTGCCGCAGCCGCGCTGTCGTTTGCGTTGGTTGCGCCGTTCGCACAGCCAGTTGCGTTCGCTCGGGAGGAAGCGCCTGCTGCTGAGTCTGAGCAGAATTCGCCTGCTCCGGTGGTTGATGAGAACGGAATCATTGATGCGGACATGATCGCCAGCGGTCGTGTCACCAAGGCCGCGAACCTGACTGATGCACACGGTGTTGGTAAGGGCTTGATCTCGGGCCACGTCTACATGGCCACTCCTGGCGGTAACCCGGGTGCCGCGTATGACAACGGCAACGTGAAGCTGGACGGCATCACCGTCTATGCGCAGTTCCGTGACAAGGATGGTTCGTACTCGCCGATCTTCAAGGCGCAGACGCACACGCTGCCTGACGTAGTCGGCGGTAACGGTGGTCAGGGTACGTTCGCGTTCGGTACTGGCGATAAAGGCATTACCTGGACGGACAAGCTTGGCCGTGAGCACACGTGGTCTGCCCGTACGGGCCAGAAGCACCGCATCTGGGTTGAGCCGTTTACCAACGAGCGTGGCAACAACGTTGTCATGTTCCGCCAGGCCAACGGTTTCGTTCCCGGCTCGTTCAACGGGCTGGTTGAAGGGCCGCTGGGATCCTTTGGCGTTGCTGACGCGAACATTCAGCTCATGGCTGCGTTCTACCAGGAAGTCCCGCCAAGCCACAAGGAAAGCTGGATGGCTGCCAAGGGCGACAGGCTGGTCGAGGACCCCGAGGGCCCGATCGGTCTGGCGTCAACCCAGACTGACGTACCGAATACCGTTTCCGGTCGCGTGTGGCTGGAGACCGGCGGTCCGGACAAGGGCATCGTGGCCACCGGCCCGTCGTACAACGGTATCGACGAACCCGCGGACGGCTACACCGTTTACGCATCCACCCTGACCAAGGATGGTGCCGCGGCAAACCAGGTGCTGCACGAGCAGTACAAGAACGACCCGGCGAAGTTGGCCGAGGCGACCAAGCAGATGCTCGAGGATAATCCGGAGTACATCCTCAAGACCGTCTACGGCAAGACCGATAACGAAGGCCGCTACACCCTGCGCTTTGGCAACTACGAGAAGGGCCAGGTCCGCGAGGATATCCTCAACCCGAACCACATGTTCGTGTGGGTGGAGAACAAGGACGGTGTGGTCCAGAACGGCTACACGGGCTTCCACACCCCGATCTTCCAGCGCTTTAACGGCGGTGGAAACTTCAAGGCGGCGGCTTCCCCGGGCGAGAACCAGCTGCCGATTAACTTCAACGGTCTTCCGTACCAGGAACTGAACTCGCTGTACAACGTCAACTACGCGGTCATGCCGTACACCCCGGTGTCGATCACGGCTGATTACAACGCGACGGATAAGCCGGCTGCACCTGGCGTCACGGTGACGCCGGAATTCCACGGCAACCTGTCCACGCTGCCGTCGAAGGTGGAGTGGCGCGACGCTAAGGGCAAGGTCCTCAAGACGTGCGACCTCGACCAGTCCAAGGGCATCAAGGCCCAGGTTGCAGCGTGCACCTTCGACATCCCGGATGATGCGAAGAAGGGCGACTTCTTCAACGTGGTCCTGGTCTCTGGAGGCAATGATGTTTCCGCATGGACCGTGCTGGTCACCCGCGACGCGGACGAGTACACCCCGTCCTATGAGGACAAGCTCGTTGTTCCGGGCGAGGAGACGAAGTCTGCTCCGACCTTTACCAAGGTCGACGAGGATGGCAACGAGACCGAGGAGAAGGTCGACGCTCCGGAGGGCTCCAAGTTTGCGATTCCGCAGGACTTCAAGGCTCCTGAGGGCTACGTGGTCACTATCGACGAGAACACCGGCGAGATCACCGTGACCTTCCCGGACAAGTCCAAGTTGAACAAGGATACCGTTGAGGAATTCGACGTTCCGGTTGTTGTGACCTACCCGGATGGTTCCACCGACGACGCGACCGCGAAGTTCAAGCTGGACACCGATGGGGACGGCACACCCGACACTGAGGATCCGGACGATGATGGTGATGGCATCCCGGATGACAAGGAGAAGGAAGACAAGACCAACCCGAAGGTTC
>NZ_KV801071.1:9006-9321 GCF_001810365.1 Corynebacterium sp. HMSC055D05 | reverse complement strand
ACTTGGACTACGAGCCGGTATACGAGGATGGTTCGGGTAAGCCTGGTGAGGACGTCAAGGTGGACAAGCCAACCTTCAAGGACAAGGATGGCAACCCGACCACCCCGCCGGAGGGCACGAAGTTCACCCCGGGTGAGAACACCCCGGATGGCGTGACCATCGATGAGAACACCGGTGAGATCACGGTGACCATCCCGGAGGACGCCAAGCCGGGCGACAAGATCACCGTTCCGGTGGTTGTGACCTACCCGGATGGCACGAAGGACAACGTTGACGTCACCGTCACGGTGACCGACAAGGACGTTCCGGCTCCTG
>NZ_KV801071.1:7571-8906 GCF_001810365.1 Corynebacterium sp. HMSC055D05 | reverse complement strand
CTGACCTTTACGAGCCGTCCTACGAGGACAAGCTCGTCGTCCCGGGCAAGGAGACGAAGTCTTCGCCGACCTTCACCGACAAGGATGGCAAGGACGCGACCGCTCCGGAAGGCTCGACGATCAAGATCACCGAGGGCTTCACGGCGCCCGAGGGCTATGTCGTCGAGATCGACGAGAACACCGGCGAGATCACCGTGACCTTCCCGGATAAGTCGAAGCTCAACGTGGACACCGTTGAGGAGTTCGATGTTCCGGTGACGGTGACCTACCCGGACAAGTCCACCGACAGCACGACGGCCAACTTCAAGTTGGACACCGACGGTGATGGCACACCTGATACCGAAGATCCGGACGATGATGGTGACGGCATCCCGGATGAGAAGGAGAAGGAAGACAAGACCAACCCGAAGGTTCCGAACCAGAACTTGGACTACGAGCCGGTATACGAGGATGGTTCCGGTAAACCTGGTGAGGACGTGACCGTTCCTGCTCCGGAGTTCAAGGACAAGGACGGCAACCCGACCACGCCGCCGGAGGGCACGAAGTTCACCCCGGGTGAGAATGTTCCGGATGGCGTGACCGTCGATGAGAACACCGGCGAGATCACGGTGACTATTCCGGAGGATGCCAAGCCGGGTGACAAGATCACGGTTCCGGTTGTTGTGACCTACCCGGATGGCTCCAAGGACACCGTTGACGTCACTGTCACGGTGACCGACAAGGACGTTCCGGCTCCTGTCGATAAGGACGCTGACCTTTACGAGCCGTCCTACGAGGACAAGCTTGTTGTCCCGGGCAAGGAGACGAAGTCTTCGCCGTTCTTCACCGGCAAGGATGGCAAGGAGGCAACTGCTCCTGAGGGCTCGACGTTCAAGATCACTGATGGTTTCACGGCTCCCGAGGGCTACGTGGTCACTATCGACGAGAACACCGGTGAGATCACCGTGACGTTCCCGGATAAGTCGAAGCTCAACGCGGACACCGTTGAGGAGTTCGATGTTCCGGTCATTGTGACCTACCCGGACAAGTCCACCGACGACGCGACTGCGAAGTTCAAGCTGGATACCGACGGTGATGGCACGCCTGATACCGAGGATCCGGACGATGACGGTGATGGCATCCCGGATGAGAAGGAGAAGGAAGACAAGACCAACCCGAAGGTTCCGAACCAGAACCTGGACTACGAGCCGGAGTACAAGGATGGTTCGGGTAAGCCTGGTGAGGACGTGACCGTTCCTGCTCCGGAGTTCAAGGACAAGGACGGCAACCCGACCACGGCCCCGGATGGCACGACCTTCACTCCGGGTGAGAACACCCCGGATGGCGTGACCATCG
>NZ_KV801071.1:0-7471 GCF_001810365.1 Corynebacterium sp. HMSC055D05 | reverse complement strand
GCGAGATCACCGTGACTATTCCGAAGGACGCCAACCCAGGCGACAAGATCACGGTTCCGGTTGTTGTGACTTACCCGGATGGTTCTAAGGACAACGTTGATGTCACCGTCACCGTTGACAACCCGGATGCGAAGACTGCGGACGAGATCGAGCCGGAGTACAAGGACGGTTCGGGCAAGCCTGGTGAGGACGTCAAGGTTGAGAAGCCTGAGTTCAAGGACAAGGATGGCAACCCGACCACACCGCCGGAGGGCACCACGTTCACTCCGGGTGAGAACGCGCCGGATGGCGTGACCATCGATAAGAACACCGGCGAGATCACCGTGACTATTCCGAAGGACGCCAAGCCGGGCGACAAGATCACCGTCCCGGTCGAGGTCACTTACCCGGATGGCTCCAAGGACAACGTTGATGTCACCGTCACCGTTGATAACCCGGATAAGCCGGTAGATGAGGGTGCGGACACCACGCCGCCGAAGATCAACCCGATCAAGCCGGACGATAAGACCATCACCGGCACCGGCGACCGTCCGGGCGAGGACATCATCGTGACTTTCCCGGATGGCAAGGAAGTGCCGACCAAGACCGATGAGAACGGCAACTGGACGGTCACCGTTCCTGGCGGCACCACCTTGAAGCCGGGCGACGATGTCAAGGCTCGGGATGGTGTGGGCAACGAGTCCAAGGAGAAGGTCGGCATTGACACCGGCAAGTGCATCGCCACCTCGGTCGGCTTCGGTCTGCCGCTTATCGCGCTGCTGCCGATTGGTCTGGCTACCCAGTTGGAGATCCCCGGTCTGTCTGACATCGCTGCTCAGGCGAACGCGCAGATCCAGAACTTCAACACCCAGATGCAGCGTCAGCTGGGCGTGTTCAACCCGCAGATGGCGTCCCAGGTGGATGCGATTAACTCGCAACTCGCTCGCTACGGCACCGATATCGGAACCGTGCTCGGCGGTCTGGCTCTGATCGCCGCTGGCATCCTCGCCGGCACGATCATTTACGACAACTGCTCGCCGAACGGTGGCTCGTCCATCAAGAACCTCGAGTTGAGGGGTTCTTCCGGCAACACCTACGCAGGTTCGTCGAAGGAGGGGAAGGAGAAGTAATGCAGTAGACCAGCGCCTTTACTAAAGGCGTCTTCCTCGAATCCGTCGCCCCGCTCATCATTCCAGTGAGCGGGGCGACGTTTTGCGCATTGCTTATCGACGACCCCACCTCCCCGAGCTACCCCCGCCCAAAGGCAGGGAACTCACAGTAAACATTCATGAAGCAGTACGGAACCAGGCAGTTTTTAAATCAATTCCTGAGGGGAAGCTAAATAATCACATGAGTGGGGGTAGGGCCAAAAGGGTAGATTGTAGACGGGTGTCCACCAGGCGTAGCGTTCCCAAAGTCCTTAACGGGTGTCCATTAATTGGATATTGCGTTTACACACATCGCTATGTTTCTGGAAGGTTCTTTGTGAAGAAAAACTACGTTGCACGCCGCCGTGGCACCTCGGTTGCCGCAGCCGCGTTGTCGCTCGCGTTGGTTGCGCCGCTCGCGCAGCCGACGGCGTTTGCGCAAGACAACCCGCAGGCTGCCCCAACCCCGGCCCCAGCCCCAACCCCTGCCGCGGATCAGGGCAAGAACAAGCAGGTGCCGAACGCCATCTTTACCAAGGGTGGCTGGCGTGATTTCTACGGCTACCACGGTTGGGCGTACATCAATAAGGATGGTCGCCACGATGACTTGTCGTCGAATAATGAGCCGCTCAAGGGCAACGTCATCTATTTGCAGTACGTGACCAAGAATGGTGAGGTTTCGCCGACGTTCTACACCACGACTGACTCCGAGGGTCGCTTCTCCTTCGACCTGTCCGAGAAGGTAACCAACGGGGTTGACGCGCCGCCGTTCTGGCTGGCCGCCGGTGGCGTTCGCGTCCGCGTTTGGGGCGAGAACCCGGATCCGAGCAAGTACTCGGTGGTTGCCGCGGGTGACTTCAACTCGGGCCGTTACACCTCCATCACGGACCGGGTGCAGGAGTCTTGGAACTTCACTGCTGGTCCTGCTGGTTCCCGCATTACCAACGGTCGTTTTGTGCTGGAAGAGAAGCCGAATCACGTTGGTTGGTTGGCCAAGCCGGAGAAGGATTGGACTCGTGCGCTCGACGGCGAGACCGGTAAGCCGACGGCTGATGGTCAGTTCCCGTACTACGGGGACTTTGGCGCGATTAAGAGCATCGCTCACCCGAATGAGTCCATGGTGTGGTGGGAGACTGGTGAGTCTGCCGGTACCTTGCCGGGCTACTACAAGTACCAGCCTGCGCGTGGTGATCGTGCAGCGGGCGGCATCGAGATTGTTGCGTCGTATCTTAACGACGAAGTCGCGCGCCAGATCGACGCCTGGAAGAACGAGAACCCGGGTTACACGGTTGAGCAGGAGCGTGCGAACCAGGAGCGCATCATCAAGGCGTACCAGGACGAGCACGGCGAGGGCTCCCACATTGCAGAGACTGTGGTTGCCCCGTCCAACGCAGACGGCATGATTTACCTGCCGTTCAAGGGCACGCTGGGCTACTCGCGCGACAAGGCCAACCTCGGTGTGAACAATGTGGTCAGCGACGAAGACTGGGGCAAGGTTGCCGATGACTACCAGAACCAGTGGCTCAACGTGTTTACCGGCGCTTCGTTGTACGACGTGCGCCACATCAACACCGACTACATGTACATTTACCCGAACATTGAGGGCCGCGACGTGAAGAACTCTGCGTTCGTCGCCAATATGTTCATGAACTACCGCGACCAGGGCGCGATTGCCGCCGGCGCGAACATGAACGGTCTGCAGTTCCCGTTGATGACTGCACAGCCGACCTTCGACATTCCGGAGTACAACTCCTACGACAACAAGGGTCGTCCGGGCTCCAAGGTGACTACGAAGACCGCGGGCTTGCTGCCGAACACGGAGTACGCAATCCGTTGGTACGCAACCGCTCCGGATGGTACCCAGACTGAGATCAAGGACGCGATGTGCAAGATCAAGAGCGACGACAAGGGTGCGCTCGAGTCTTGCAACTTCCAGGCTCCTGAAGATCTGAAGGAGACCACGGTCTACACCGCCGCGCTGGTTTCTGTTGACCCGGCTTCCGGCAAGCCGTCTGATCGTTGGGAGATCGCAGACTCCTTCACCGCTGTTGTTCCTGAGTCGCTGCCGTTGGGGTCGGTTGGCACTGAGTTCCCGAACAACGACGTGACGCCGCTGTTCAAGGATCTGCCGGGCAACATGAAGGAGGGCGCTGTACCGACCTACTCCGCCAAGGACCTGCCTGCAGGTCTCAAGATCGATCCGAAGACCGGCAAGATCACCGGCAAGCCGACCACCCCGGGCACCACCGAGGTCATCGTGACTCGCGAGATCGAGGTCATGGTGGAGCAGGATGTGCCGGTGCTTGACGACGACGGAAACCCGGTCTACGAAAACCCAGACGAGCAAGATCCTGACAAGCGTATTGAGAAGACCGAGAAGAAGCCCGTCGCGCAGAAGCGTAAGGAGCAGGTGGTCACCAAGATCACGGTGACGGATACCAAGCTGGCCGACGGCGTCGTCGGCGAGCCGTATAAGCAGGACGTGAAGCCGGAAGGCTTTGACAAGCTGCCGCAGGGCTACGAGCTGAAGAAGGACTCCATCAAGGTTGATGGCCTTCCGGAGGAGCTGGAGTTCAAGAACGGCAAGATCACCGGTACGCCGAAGAAGACGGTTGACGCGTCCGAAGAGAAGCCGAACGTCACCGTCACTTACACGTTGGTGGATCAGGACGGCAAAGAGGCCGAGCACACCGACCTTGTCCCGCTGAAGGTCACCGACCAGGCTGGTAAGTACGACCCGCAGGGTAAGGACCAGGAGGTTGCGAAGAATTCTGAGCCGAAGGCTGAGGATTCGATCGCGAACAAGGATGAGCTTCCGGAGGGCACCAAGTACGGCTGGAAGGATGCGCCGAAGACTGACACCTCTGGTGACAAGGAGGCTGTCGTTGTTGTGACCTACCCGGATGGCACCACTGATGAGGTGCCGGTGACGGTGAAGGTTGCCAAGGATCAGGCTGAGCAGTTCGACCCGCAAGGTCAGGACCAGACGGTTGAAACCGGCAAGAAGCCGGAACCGAAGGACAATGTCAAGGACGCTGACAAGCTTCCTGAGGGCACGACCTTCAAGTACAAGGAAGATCCGGATACCTCTACTGCTGGGGATAAGCCGGTCACGGTCGTCGTCACCTACCCGGATGGTTCCACCGACGAGGTGCAGGCCACTGTGAAGGTGGAGGACCCGAAGCCTGCAGAGGACCCGACCCCGGAACAGCCGCAACCCGAGCAACCCCAGCCCGAGCCGACCCCGAAGCCGGAGCAGCCCCAGCCCGAGGCCCCGAAGCAGTCCGACGCTGACACCTACGAGCCGCAGGTCCAGGACAAGACCGTCGAGCCGAACGAGGTCCCGGAGGCCAAGGACCACGTCACCAACGTCGACGAGCTGCCGGAGGGCACAACCTTCGAGTACGAGCAGGCACCGGATACCTCCACAGAGGGTGACAAGCCGGTGACCATCGTTGCTACCTATCCGGATGGCACCACCGACAAGGTCAATTCCACCGTGAAGGTGCAGAAGAACGCGACGGACGCTGACAAGAACGATCCGCAGGGCCAGGACCAGAAGGTCCCGACAGGCGGTACTCCGGATCCGGAGGCCAACATCAAGGATGCGGACAAGCTGCCGGAGGGAACCACCTTCAAGTACAAGGAGACCCCGGATACCTCGAAGCCGGGCGTCTACGACGTCACCGTTGTCGTGACTTACCCGGATGGTTCCACCGATGAGGTGCAGACGACCATCACCGTTGGTACTGACGCGGAGCGTTTCGTACCGGAGTACGACAAGGTCACGGACGTTCCGGTTGATGGTGAGAAGAACACCAACGACCCGTTCGGCACCAAGGCGCCCGTGAAGAAGACGGAAGCGAATCCGACCGCAGATTCGGACGCCGACAAGTGGGAGTTCACTCCGCAAGACAACGGTGTGATCAACGCGAAGGCTCCTTCGATGAAGGACGTCGCGGAGAAGCTCGAGGCCAAGTTGCCGGAGATCAAGAGCACCGATGTGAAGAAGCGTTGGGATAGGTTCTTCGACACCTTCAAGCCGTTCGCTCGCCCGTCTGTTGCGGTCGACTTCACCTTCGAGGACGACTCGACCAACTCCGCTACTGCCAATTTCGACCTGGTGGGCAAGGATGGGAAGTCCCTGCTGGATCCGAATGGTGACTTTGATGGCGATGGCCACACCAACCGCGAAGAGGTGGAGAAGGGCGCCAACCCGGCCGACGATCAGTCGAAGCCAGACACCACGGCACCGACTATCGACGACATCACCCCCAGCACGAAGACCATCTCCGGTAAGGGCGACCGTCCTGGCGAGAAGATCACCGTGACCTGGCCAAACGGCAAGTCGATCACGACCACGACCGACAAGGACGGCAAGTGGAAGGTCAACGTCCCCGCAGGCGTGAACCTCGAGACCGGCCAGGAGATCCAGGTCGTCGATGGCGCCGGCAACAAGGCCACCGCAAAGGTTGGCATCGACACCGGCAAGTGCATCGCCACCTCCGTCGGCTTCGGTCTTCCGCTGATTGCGCTGCTCCCGATCGGTCTGGCCACCCAGATCCAGATCCCGGGTCTGTCCGAGTTCGCCGCCCGGGCGAATGCACAGATCCAGACCGCGAACACGCGCCTCCAGCAGCAGTTGGGCGTGTTCAACCCGCAGGTCGCCGCTCAAGCGGACGCCGTGAACGCGAAGCTTGCCCAGTACGGCACCGACATCGCAACAGTTGTTGGCGGTCTCGCGTTGATCGCCGCTGGCATCCTGGCCGGCACGATCATTTATGACAACTGCTCGCCCACCGGCGGTTCGTCCGTGAAGAACCTCGAACTGAAGGGCTCCTCCGGAAAGACCTACGCTGGCTCCTCTCAGGAGACTACGGCTCCGGAAAAGAAGTAATCCGGTAGCCAAACGCCTTCTATGAAGGCACCTTCCTCGAAACCGTTGCCTCGCTCACCACGCTGGTGAGCGAGGCAACGGTCTTTGTGTGCATGTCGCTTATCGACGACCCCACGTCCCCCAACCACCCCCTAATGGAGGGGGAAGCCGAACCTGAGAAAACTCTCACCTTCGAGTGTTTTGCCTGTGCAACCATAAAAAGTTATATCGGTCGGAGAGTGGAAGAACGTCACGGCATTCTCGAGAAGCCCACGTCGGTCTCGACGTGCATTTGCAGTGGTTGTAACGGGGTGTGAAATCAAAACCAAAGCACAAAGATGTATTGATGTCCAAGATTTTCGTGTGCTGACTGCACTGCGTAAGCGCTGCTGAGACTACAAGAGGGGAGAGTGTCGGGCTGCTTGGGGAAACTTAAGAAATCTGACCGCTAGTTGTAGGCAGTCGTAACAATCATTGCGGACGAATGTCCACTTCTTTACCCTTGGCTATGTCAGCCCTGTGTGGCACATGTCTGTCTACGCCACGCGGGGAAGGGCTCATCTAACCGAATAATCATTTTCGAGGAAGGAATTTTTCGGTGAAGAAGAATTACATTGCACGTCGTCGTGGCACGTCTGTTGCTGCGGCTGCGTTGTCGTTTGCGTTGGTTGCGCCGCTGGCGCAGCCGGTTGCGGTTGCACAGGAGGCTCCTGCCGCTGTTGCAGGGGCGGATGCGGCGAAGCCTGTGGATGCTGCTTCAAATGTTGAGGCGTATAAGGATGCGATTTTCTCGCCTGGTAATCCTGAGAACACGGGTACGATTTCTGGTTCTGTCAAGGAGATCCAGGAGACGGCGAATGGTTTCGGTAATGTCCAGGATTCTGGCAAGGCCTTAAAGGGCGTGAAGGTTTACGCCCAGTGGTTTGAGGGTGTGAACTCTGAGCACGCGTCGCCGATTTATTACACCGAGTCGGATGAAAACGGTAATTTCACGTTGCAGTTGGCGCCGTATACGGACGCTGAGGGTGTCACGCGTTATTTTGATGCGGATGCTTCTGTTGGTCTGACCACTGGTAATGCTCGTGGCAAGCGTGATCAGAAGCGTGAGAAGATTCGTATGTGGGCTGTGCTGCCGGAGGATGTGGCAGATCAGTACCGTTTGGTGCACCAGTATGCAGCCGGTGTGTTCCCATTGACGGCGACGACGCCTGGTACCCAGGGTGATGGTCAGTGGACTGGCAATAAGGTTGTTGACGTTAAGATCCAGTACGCGCAGAAGGATCGTTTGCCGCAGCACTTGCCGGAGGAGCAGTGGGCTGAGTCGCAGGGTAAGGGACTGTATGGCTTGTACCAGGGTCATGCGTTTTGGAATCTTGATTATGTGCAGGGCTATAAGAGCTACCGCTCGATGATGCTGTTGAAGGATCCGAAGGATCCGGCTGCTGCTGGTTTGACGGTGGTTGGCTCG
>NZ_KV801070.1:0-589 GCF_001810365.1 Corynebacterium sp. HMSC055D05 | reverse complement strand
TGGATGTGGTGCATTTCGCAGTTGTCAGCTCCATGTCGACAATCCGGCACCGGACACGTCGGCGACATCATGGATGCCAACGCGCGCTGCTTACTATTGGCAAACCGCTGGGTGCGATACAGGTTCACCGCACCCTCTGTCGGGTGAAACGCCGCGACCTCCAACTCGTCGCCGACATGCTGCGCGAGAAACTCCGCACCCGTCATCGTCGTGCCATCGGTTAGCGTGAGAGTGACCTCGTCGCCGGCGCCGGATTGGATCCGCGTCCATTCGGGAAGCGGCACCATAACAATCGGGCGTGGTACTGCATGCGGCACCCCACCACCGTCGCCATCACCACGCAACAGCCCCATAAGCGCATCAGCCATCTGGCCGGCTGGTGGCAGTTCCGTATCGATCAACCCACGCAGCGTGTGCTCAATATCGGCAATGTTGCGCGCCGAATGCGTCAAGTGCAGCGTTGCCATCCCTTCGCGCGCACGCGAGAACCGCACTTGTTTTTCCGGCGCGGGTTTCTTCGCGTCGATGACCTGATCGGCATAGCGCGACAGCGCGTCGAAGCGGCCCTGAAACTTCAGCAGGGTAAAAC